>JAUWHX010000087.1 GCA_030605695.1 bacterium
GCACAGAGTCTGCGACCTGTGGACTTGAAAATCAATCCCGATTTATCGGGACAAAAGTCTTCAAAGAATCCCGTGGAAAAGAGTCCTGCACCCTTTCCACAGTATTCTTCTAACACAAATCAGACAAAGCATAAACCAAAACCTACAATCTTTTCCAAAGGATTCTCCGAACAAAGTATCCCGCAGAATGGTAAAAACTCGCAGAATTCTATGAAAATAGAGCAAGTTTTGAATCGTTCAAACCCTGTTCACTTCTCTCCACAGGATTCTTCAAACAAAGGAGTTTGCGACAATGCTGGTGCAGAGACAAAAGTTGGCTCACAAAATTCTATGAATAGAGCTAATCCCCAAATCCTTTCCACTCCAAAGGAGTCTGCGACAGGATTTTCAGAACGGAACTCAGGACACAAAATAAAAAGATTGAATTTACCCACCTCTCCAAAGGATTCTGCGAAAAAAGAGTCTGTAACCGAAGTCCGCGGAGGAATTAACAAGGGACTTTCAGTATTGGATTTAGGAAATGAATTAAAGGTTGAAGGGTTTAAGGGTTTACCCAAAGGCATACCACCAAGCAATTTTGAAAAACTCGCAAATCAACTCAAACTAAATTTCAGAGGAGGACATAGCGAGGCCAAGATAGAGCTAAACCCCGACTGGCTTGGCAAACTCAGCATAAAATTAATAGTGGAGGACACAAAACTTGCTGGCAAAATAGTAGTTGATACTCTTGTTGCAAAGCATTTACTTGAGCATTCTCTTTCAGAGCTAAAATCTGCTCTGAGGTCAACTGGATTAGAGGTTGAGGATTTTAACATAACTTTATCTCAAGATTCTGAGCAAGGTAAGGATAGTTATGGTAGAGCTGTTCCGTGGTCCAGGTATCCGGGAAAATCAGGCTTGTTTCATCCAGATTCAAAGAATCCAGCCCACTGGGATAGGTTTTTCTTTCCTGCAGGTGGTGGCGAAGGTACCAACTATGCCAGTGAGACGGGTAGAATAGATTATTTTGCTTGAAAGGAGGTGATTAAATATGAGTGTAGAAGGAATTACAGGAGGTAGCTCCTTATATTATTCTCCTGATGTGATGGGGAAGGATGAGTTCTTAAAGCTCCTTACGATTCAGCTCAAGTATCAGGACCCACTTCAACCTATGGGGAATACAGAGTTTCTTGCCCAGCTTGCTCAATTTACAAGCTTGGAGCAGTTGATGAATATGAACGGTAATTTGCAGGCTAATTTTCTTATGATGCAGTCTCTGAACAACTCTTCCTCTGCAAATTTCATTGGAAAAACTTTGAGGGCATCTGGAAATTCTGTTTGTCTGCCGGCAGAAGGAGATACTACTTTGCATTATAATCTTGCCTCTACTGCCAAAGTTACTGTGAAGATATACGATGAGAACGGTAATTTGGTCCGTACGATTTCTCCTGAAGCTTGGCAAAATGCAGGTGATAATGAAATAGTATGGGATGGCAAAGATTCTTCTGGCAATCGCAAAATGAGTGGAACCTACACATTTAAGGTGGAAGCTCTAGATGCTGATGGTAATGAGATTTCTGCTACTACTTTTATTGAGGGAACGGTCTCAGGTGTGAAGTATGCGAATGGATTAGCTATTTTCCTGCTGGGTGAGATAGAAGTAAACTATGCTGACATATTAGAAGTGAAAGGAGGTGATTAACTTTTATGGTAGATAAAATTGTGGGCCCCATAAAGCCAATAAGTCCAGAGCCCAGACAAAGCATAAGGAAAAGTGCACCCGGAGTTTCGTTTGATGACTTAGTAAAAGAGAGTCTAAATAAAGGATTAAAGTTCTCTGGTCATGCTATTGAACGACTTCAGACGCGTGGACTTTCTCCAGACGAGACAGTGATTTCAAGACTTAATCGGGCTGTGGAACAAGCTAAGGATAAAGGGGTCCGAGAGTGCCTGGTTCTTGTGGATGATAATGCATATCTTATTTCCGTGAAGAACCAGACTGTTATTACGGCGATTGGTAAAGATGAACTTAAGCAACGCATCTTTACATCTATTGATTCTGTTGTTATTGGTTAACATTTTTTGAGGCGGTCCCCATACGGGGAGCCTCTATGTGTCGCTGACCGATTGAGGCGACACGAGAGAGGAGGTTATTATGTTAGGAAGTTTATACACTGGCGTGAGTGGACTCAAGGCTCATTTGCAGAAACTTGATGTCATTGCTAACAATATTGCAAATGTCAATACTATCGGGTTCAAGGGCTCCAGAACTGTCTTTGAGGAAGCCCTTGCTGCTCTTATCCACTCTGCCGCTAGACCCACCGAAAATATGGGTGGCAGGAACCCTATGCAAGTTGGAACTGGTGTGAAACTTGCATCTATTGATAATTTGTTTGAACAAGGCGGTATCGCTTCTACTGGTGTTCCTACTGACCTTGCTATTCAGGGTGAAGGTTTCTTTATCCTGAACGACCCCACTGGCACTTATTACTCAAGAGCCGGTGCTTTTAGACTGGACTCTCTGGGTAGATTGGTTACTCCTGATGGACTTTTGCTCCAAGGTGTTATGGCTGACTCTGACGGCAATATCGTTTCTGGCGCTGCCCTTGAAAATATTGTTCTTCCACTTGAAGAAAAAGTCCCTGCTCGCGCTACTACTGAGGTTGCTTTTACCTGTAACCTTGATATGAGAGAAGATCCACTTGAGACTATTTTAGATTCCAGTAGAATTCTTGCTGATGCTACCGGCACTGACGAGGTATCTGGCTTATTTGATGACTCGGGAAATAGAATCGTTATGGGTACCAATGACATCACTTTTGATATTGATACTACTGACGTTATTGCTGCTCTCACTCTTACTTACGAACCAGGTGGTTCTGATACTCTTGCTGATATTGCTCTTAATCCCGCGCTGGTAGGTGATGGAAAGTTCACTACTCTTGAAGGTTTAGCCGCTGAGCTTCAAGCTTATATCCAGGCATATGGAGGACATGCAGCTGATACAGTTACTTTTGCTCCTGTCATTCTCCCTTCAGGCGAAACCACGCAAGTCATTCAATGGGTTAACTCTGCTGTTGAGTCTAATGTAGCTTTTGCTTCTACTAATGATATTCTTGAAAATATGTTCTCTGCTTGGAACGGAGCTGTTGCTGCCGCCAATGTCAATTCCGATAAATTCCTCGGTATTGCTGAAGGTGCTGATGCTCTCACTGACTTATGTGATTCTTCTGGACAATGGTTAGACCTTGTTGCTGGTGACACGATTGATTTATCCGGTAAAGATGGAACCTCTCCTATTACTAACTCTCACCTTATGGCTTTACCCGATACTCTTGATACTCTCTGTACTTGGATTGAAACTGATTTTAATATTGCTGAGGGTGGTGACGCTTATATAGATTCTGATGGCAAACTCGTGATTAAAGGAGACAAGGGAACAGATGATAATCTTGAGGTTTCTATTACTGAAGCTGGCAATACGGTTTTTAATACTATTATGGCATTGAATGAGACTCAGTCAGCAAGTGATATTGTTCACACTACCTCTATTATTATTTACGACTCACTGGGTAGCCCACATGCTCTTTCAATGAAATTCCAGAAGGATGATGTTACTTCTAATCTATGGCACTGGACCGCCACGCTGGACTCTGGAACTATTATATCCGGTGGCTCCGGTGATGTTAGATTCAACTCGGATGGCTCTCTTGCTTCTCCGCTCACTTATGCTGGTGGAGTTAGTGCTTTTACTTTCGACCCAGGAGCTGGAGCTGCTTCTCCTATGCATATTGACTTTAATGCAGGAACTCCCGGTGAACATGATGGAATTACACAGTCTGGGGCTCCAACTACTACTGTAGCGAGTGCACAGGACGGGTATACTATGGGAACTCTTGATTCTATTTCTATTGACGGAACCGGCACAATCATCGGAAGTTTTTCCAATGGTGTGCTACGCAACTTATCTCAAGTTAGACTTGCTAAATTTGCCAATCCTGCCGGTCTATTGAAACATGGAGACACTATGTGGCAAGAAAGCACAAACTCAGGCATACCTATTGCTGGATCCGCTGGCAAGACTATTGCTTCTACTATTTCTGCCGGCTACTTGGAACAGTCAAATATTGACCTTGCAAGAGAGTTTACGGAAATGATTGTTGCTCAGAGAGGTTTCCAGGCAACAAGCAAGATTATTACTCTGTCTGATGATATGCTTGCTGAGCTTGTGAGACTTAAGAGATAATTGGACCGTAGGGGCGAGTCAGTGACTCGCCCCTACAAAACTGGAGGATAAATGATTCACTTAATACGACTTAATGATTCAGATATTGTGGTAAATGCAGAGTTAATCCAGACTGTGGAAGCTACACCTGACACTATTATTACACTAACTTCCGGACGTACAATTGTAGTGAAAGACACGGTTGATGAAGTTATCAGAAAATTCAAGGAATATAAGAGAGACATACTTTCCTTGAATAATATGGAAGTTAAGAATCATTAATGAAACAGCTATCAACTCATAACTTGCAACTCACAACTTGCAACTAATAATATGGATGTTACAACTATTGTAGGTATTGGAACTGGCTTTTTTCTCATTATCTTTGCTATCATTCGGGGTGGCGGAATCGGTGTATTTATCAACCCTAATGCTATGATGATTACTGGCGGTGGAACTTTAGCGGCTGTTCTTATCAGTTACCCCCTACCCGAGGTTATTCGCGTTATTAAAGTTCTCCCAAAAGCTTTTATGCATAAACCCATTATCCCTTTAAATACCATCAATTTCCTTGTTGCTATTGCTGGCAAAGCAAGACGCGAGGGCTTTATTGCTCTTGAGGAAGATGCTAAAAAAGCTGATAATGAGTTCTTAAGGTTAGGACTCCAATTTGCTATTGCTGGAACTTCTCCTGAAAGCTCTCGTCGTATAATGGAATCCGAAATAGAAAATCTCGAAGAGAGACATATGAAAGGTGAGGGTGTATTCCGCGCTGCCGGCAAATTTGCTCCTGCTTTCGGTATGCTCGGCACTCTCATAGGCCTTATTCAAATGCTACGGACTCTGGAAGACCCTTCCACTATTGGGGCTGGGATGGCAGTTGCCCTTGTTACCACTCTCTACGGAGTAATTTTAGCAAATCTTATATTTCTTCCAATTGCCGGTAAACTTAGAGTTATTTCTGAAGAGGAAGTCCTTGAGAGACGCTTCATCATTGAGGGTATTTTGTCTGTCCAGTCTGGCGATACTCCTATGGTCGTTGAAGATAAATTACGTTCTTATCTCCCCCCGAGCACAAGAGAAAAAATTGTTAGGAGACGAAGAACGACTCCGACAGAAGAAACAGGCGCAGAGGGTACTGCTAAACCATAAATTATGCGAAAAAAGAAACAAAGAGGTGATGAAGGTGCTGATGATTGGATGGCTACCTATGGAGATATGGTTACTTTGTTACTTACTTTCTTTTTAATGCTATTTTCTATCAGTACTTTTGCAGGTGCAAAAGGAACAAGGGCAGCCCTGAAGGAAATTGCCGGAAGTTTTGATTTCCCTGTTACATGGAAAAAAGAAATGAAGGAAGAGGCGATTGTCGGCAAATTAGAGGAAAGCGCTGATTTCACTCAAGACGAAAGAAACGAACTCCTTGATATTATAGATAAACTCTTAAAAGTAAAGGATAGATATAAAGATATTGAAGTAAAAGTTACTGACCTTGGTTTAGTTGTGACTGCTAAATCTCCCATTTTCTTTGACATCGGACGGGCTGACCTTAAACCAGCTTCTCACACTTTGCTTGATATTATAACTGAAATTTATCAAGTTAAAGAATGTGAACTCTCTGTTTATGGCTATACTTGTGATTTGCCTATCCACACTCGCCAATTCCCTTCTAATAAAGAGCTCTCTTGTGCAAGAGCTTTATCTGTCGTTAAATACTTCCAAAACATAGGTATTGAGGGAAGACGACTTTCGGCTACGGGTTGTGCCGATACTTACCCTGTTGCCGAGAATACTTGCGAAGCTAACCGTAAATTAAATCGTAGAGTTGAAATTTATATAGACTTTGGAAGTAAAAAAATACTGGAGATTGAAGGTGATAAAGTAAAAATAAAATCCTCTGAAGGCACGTTCGGAGAAGATTCTACTGGATTAATACAAGATTATGAAGACACAAATACTACTGTTAAATAATAGGAGGTAAAAATTCGTAATAGAGGAAACGATAACGAAGGTGCTGATGATTGGATGGCTACCTATGGAGATATGGTTACTTTGCTACTTACTTTCTTCGTTATGCTTACTGCCGTTGCTCATTTAAGTTCAGAACACCTCAAACTCGCTCTCGGCAGCATTAGAGAGTATCTCGGTGTTACTCCTGAAGAGTTAGAATTTATTAGAGGTAGGAGAAAAACTCTTTTAGATGGTATTATTACAAAACTTAAAGATTATGGTACTGAAACCTATGGCATAGGGGCTATAGAAGTTAAAGTTACTCCTGAGGGTATTATTGTGGAAATAAAATCTCCTATCTTATTTGAAAAAGGTAGAGCTTACCTCAAACCCGCTGCTTACCCTGTATTAGAAAGAGTGACTGAATTAGTTCCAATAGTTAACCCTGCTGAAATTGAAATCGGTGGCTTTACTTGTGACATCCCTATTCATACTCGTAGATTCCCATCCAACTGGGAGCTTTCTATCGCAAGGTCGCTCTCTGTTGTCAAAGCTCTGAAATCTAAATGGTTGCCTGATATGAATATTATTGCTACCGGATACAGTGAATATAGACCTAAAGTCCCTAACACCTGTGAAGATAATCGCAAACTCAATCGTATGGTTGAAATTTATCTACGATATGGCAAGAAAAGACAACCGCCATCAGATGAAGATTAAATAATGGAACGCATACTTTCTCAAGATGAAATAAATGCTCTGTTGAAGTCAGTTCCCAAAAAGGGAAAAGCCACACAGGAGATAAAAGACAAGAAAATTGAAGAATATGACTTTAGACGATATGGGGGTATTGCAAGAGAATATTTTCCTTTATTCAAGGAAACTCATGAAAGTTTTAGTTTCCTCGTGGAAAGATTCTTCTGCGATAAACTTGGTTTTAACGTAAAATTCAATATGGCAAACCAAGATGTTAGCACTCTCGGTGAGTTTGTCGCATCTTGTCCAAATCCCAGTTATGTAGCTATTTTCAGGCTTGAGCCTATCATTGGGGACATTGTCGTGAATATAGAACCTTCTCTGGTACATGTCCTCGTAGATATATCGTTTGGTGGTGATGGTAAACTCCCTAAAAGTCCAGATAAGCTGACTCTTATAGAGGAGAAATTCATACCAAAAGCATCTCATCAAATCCTTGAACATTTAAGAGATGCTTGGAAACAAAATGTATCCGTAGAACTTAAAGTCTTTACTGATGGAACAAATCCCCTTATGGTTGCACCTACAGACTCTACTGACAATGTTCTCGTTTCTGTTTTTAACTTATTTGTAGGAGGTAGTGAGGGAGCTTCTGTTCCTCTCACTATGAGGATATCTTATTCCTATGAGGCCGCCAGGTCGTTTATTTCTAATATTAAGCTTCACGGTAAGACCAAATATTCTATTGTAAAAGGTGAGTTCAAGAAAGAGATAGAAAATGTCCTTATGTCCAAAGATGTCTCCGCAGAAGTTTATCTCGGAGAGTCCTTGGCATCTGTCGGTGAGCTACTCAATTTAGAGATTGGAGATGTAATAAAGCTTAATACTGATGTGAAGGATGAGCTTCTTCTATGCGTAGAAGGAAAGCCGAAATGGTTTGGCAAGTCGGGTGTACATAGGAAGAAAATGGTTCTTAGTGTTACTCGGAAATATAATAAAGGAGGTGGAGATAATGAGTCCACAGAAGAAGGAACAGGAAGAAAAGAAGGAACCTGAGGAAAAGAAAGAGCCACAAGACAAGAAAGAATCTAAGGAGACTGAGAAAAAACCAATTCAACATGCCAAATTTTCTGAAATAGATGCCAGCGAGGGTTTAGACACCAAAATGGGTAATATAGTTGGACTATTGGATGTTCCTATGAAAGTCTCCGTTAAACTTGGTGGTACCATCCTTTCCATCCAGGAGTTATTGAATATAGGTCCTGGTTCAGTACTTACGCTTGATAATGTTGCTGGCGGTTCAGTAGAAATATTAGTTAACAATAAAATCTTTGCGCGTGGTGAAGTCGTTGTTGTTGATGAAAACTTTGGTGTTAGAATTATTTCTCTTGTTTCTCAGGAAGAACTCGTCCGTAAAATGGGAGATTAATATGTTGGGAGTTGGGGAGTTATGGAGTTGGGGAGTTATTAATTATCAACTTGCAACTCTCAAACTCTTAAACTCTAAACTATGAGTCAAATGTTAAATTTCTTGTTAGCTATTGCGGATACTTCAATAGTTCCTGATTATGAGGTTATTGATTCTGTACAGGGTATTGCTAATAATCAAACGCCGTCTCTTGTTGCCCTGTCTCTCAGGAGTATTGCCGCTCTATGTCTTGTTATTGGTGTTATGTTTGTTTTCGCCTGGATTCTCCGGAAACTGAAAAAAGGCTCGCTCCCCATCAAAAACAATGATTTTATTAAAGTTCTCGGTAGGTCATATCTCAATTCTAAACAATCTATTTATCTTGTTGAGGTACAGAATCGTATTCTTGTTCTTGGGGTTAGCGGCGATTCTATTAATGTGCTTTCTGAAATTTTAGATTCTAATACTGTGAATTCTATTCGTCAAAGTGCTAACAATAAACCTTTTGCCAGTCATTTACAGTCCAAGCTATCTCGTTTTATATCTAAATCTAAACATTCACCCGTTCGGGTTAGCCGCCAATTTAATGGGCTGGAAGGTTCAGGATTATGGGACTAATTCTTAAACAAGTTACCCCGCAGATGCGGGATTTCCGCTTCGCTCCAACAAGTCGCAAGTTGCAACTCTTAACTCTATTACCTGTTGTCTTATTACTTCTATTTTCTATAGCCACTTGTGCCTCTGCTACAGAGCCCCTTGCCAATTTAGATTCTACTATTAAGCAACTTGCTAATCCTATTAAAATTGCTTTGCTTCTCGGCCTTATACCACTTATCCCTTCTGCTCTTGTTTGTCTTACTTGCTTCACTCGCGTTATCGTAGTCTTTTCTCTCTTACGAAATGCTATCGGTACCAGAACCACTCCTCCTAACCAGGTGCTTGTTGGACTTGCTCTATTCCTCACATTCTTTGTTATGAAACCTACTTTCCAAAGTGTCTATTCTGATGCCATATCACCTTATCTCGCCAATCAAATCTCTATTGAACAAGCTCTATCTCAAGGCTCCACTCCTATTAGAAAATTTATGCTTAAACAAGTCAGGGAAAGGGACCTCGCATTATTTGTCCATTTCTCTGGTGATAATAAACCTAATAATGTTTCTGATATCCCCACTTCTACCATCATACCGGCTTTCATCATCTCAGAACTCAAAACCGCTTTCCAGATTGGTTTCCTTTTATATCTTCCGTTCCTTATCGTTGATACTGTTCTCGCTTCTATTCTTCTGTCTATGGGGATGTTTATGCTACCTCCTATGATGATTTCTCTACCTGTTAAATTACTACTCTTCGTCCTCGTCGACGGATGGAATCTTATCGTCAGCTCTCTCATCTCTAGCTTTCATTAATATTATGATACAATTACCGTCAACCGTCAATTGTCAACTGTCAACTTAAAACTATGAGTCAATCTGCTGTCATTGCTATATTTAGAGATACTATGCTTACTATCTTTTTTGTTGCTGGTCCTATGCTCATTGTTGGACTTGTTGTCGGCGTCCTTATATCTATGTTTGAGGCTGTTACTTCCATCAGGGAGATGACCCTCACATTTGTCCCGAAAATTATTGCTGTGGGACTAGTTTTCCTTTTTACTCTGCCATGGATAATGACTAAACTTACTACCTTTACCATTAACATTTTTCAACAAATACCTAATTTTATACGATGAGCTTTTTATCACGAAAATCAAGAAATTTAGAAACCACGTTCGCAGAATCCGATGGAAAAGCAAACAAATTTTTGTTGTTAAGGGATTCCCTGCCTTCGTGATAATTATTTGACCATGAACTTTGATTTAAATAGCTTAGCTAAGATTGTGCTTATTTTTTTCCGCATCATTGGGACATTAGCCCTATGTCCTATTTTTGGTGACAAAGCTTTCCCATCTTGGGGTAAAATCGGCCTCTCGCTCTCAATCGCTTTCCTTATTTCTATGGCTACGCCTACATCCTCTATCGACTCATTGCCTTTGCAACACGGAATATACTCTTTTGCTATACTCGTTGTTAAGGAATCGATGGTTGGAGTTGCTATCGGACTTGTTATTCTTGTTATCTTTAGCGCAATCCAGGTCGCTGGTGGTTTAATGGGTTTCCAGATGGGGATGTGGCTTGCTACTGTTTTTGACCCTCATTCCGGTACTGAAACTCCGGTGATTTCTCAAATCCAATATCTGTTCGCTCTTGCTATTTTCCTCGCTGTTAATGGTCATCACATTATTATTAAAGGTCTTTGGAAATCATTCCAAATCTTGCCTATTGGTAAATTTACTTTCTCTTCCGCTCTCAGCAATGAAATTATTGGTCTCGGCAGTTCTGTTTTTAGGGCGGGCTTTGAGCTCAGTGTTCCCGTTGTTGGCGTTCTTTTATTGATATCCGTTGCTATGGGTCTCGTTGCCAGAGTCATTCCTGAACTACACATCCTTATTGTCGGTATCCCTATTAGAATTGGTGTCGGGCTTTTGGTCCTTGGTTTCTCTATGCCTTATATGGCTAATGCCTTGGTGCGAATTTTTCATAACTTGTCTGCTAATATTTTATTGGTTATTAATCTTATGAACCCTTAAAATTATGGAACTTTCTTATCACCGAATCACAGAAGTACTGAAACACGAAATATCTCTATTTTGTTTTCTGTGTTTCAGTTATTCTGTGTTTCAGTGTTAAATAATGGACGACGACAAAGAACAAAAAACTATACCTGCTACACCGCGACGGCGACAAAAGGCAAGAGAAAAAGGTCAGGTGCCGAGAAGCACGGAGGTATCTTCTGCTCTTATTTTACTTGTTATATTTGTGCTTTTCCTCTCGTTCGGCAATGTTCTGTTCGAAAGATTTTGTAATATATACAGATACTTCCTCGGTGAATGTGGAACTTTGGAAGTTAAAAGCGAAAACTTAATTACTGTGTTTGCGTATTCTGCTGGAAATTTATCTAAATTCTTATTCCCATTCCTATTGACTATCGCTGCCGTTGGACTTGGAAGTAGCCTTATCTCCGGTGGATTCGTCTTCTCCACTTCAAAACTTGCTCCAGACCTCGGAAAATTAAATCCTATTAAGGGCTTTAAGAAACTTTTTTCCACGCAAAGTTTCTTCACCCTTGGTAAATCCCTACTCAAATTAGCAATTGTCGGCGGAATTTCCTACTTTACTATTAAAGGGCTCCTTCCTTGTTTCCTCTCTATTGTAGGCAGTCCTGCTGAATCACAAGCAATCCTTATTGGAAAACACGCTCTCACACTTACGCTTAGAGTTTCTCTTGCTTTCTTAGCTCTCGCTGCTCTTGACTTCGCCTTCCAAAGATGGGACCATGAAAAATCTATTAGAATGACTCCTCAGGAATTAAAGGAAGAAAGGAAAGAATACGAGGGTGCTCCTGAAATTAAAAGCCGCATCAGAAGAAAGCAAATTGAGCTTGCTCGCCGTCGTATGATGAAAGAGGTCCCTGAGGCTACTGTTGTTATCACAAACCCTACTCTACTCGCTATTGCTCTCAAATACGAACCCAAAAAACATAGAGCCCCTTTAGTTATTGCTAAAGGGGGTGGACTTATCGCTGAACGTATTAGAAAAATTGCTCGCAAATATGATATCCCTGTCGTCGAAAATAAACCTCTCGCTAAACTACTATTCAGATTGTGTAACATCGGCGAAGAAGTTCCTACTCGCCTTTACCAAGCTGTTGCTGAAATCGTTGCTTATGTATATAAATTGAAGAATAAAGTTAACTATCAGCCTACAACTAACAGCCTACGACTGTAGTCCGCGTAGCTGTCAGTTACAAAAATGGATGCATTTTTTAATAGACTAACTGGACGAGGCACAATAATAGCGAGTGCTGGAGTAGTGCTGGTTCTTTTTACGCTTATAATTCCACTCCCTGCTCCTGTGATTGATATTTTGCTTGTTTTCAATATAGGATTCTCTCTGCTTCTCCTAATAGTAACGATGTCTATCCATAAACCACTGGAAATTTCCTCATTTCCCAGTATTCTCCTAATTATTACTCTCTTCAGGTTGAGCTTAAATGTTGCCACTACCAGGAGTATCCTTCTTCATGCTTATGGTGGGGAAGTTATCAAGGCTTTCGGCAATTTCGTCGTTGGTGGCAATTATGTTGTCGGTGCTGTTATATTTATTATTATTATAGTAATTCAGTTTGTTGTGATAACGAGAGGTGCTACACGCATAGCTGAAGTTGCTGCCAGATTCAGTCTTGATGGCATGCCGGGCAAACAGATGGCAGTGGATGCTGATTTGAATTCCGGCTTGATTACTGAAACTGAGGCGAATGAACGCAGGTCTGAAATTAGGAGAGAAGCTGATTTCTATGGCGCTATGGATGGGGCTTCCAAGTTCGTTCGTGGTGATGCTATCGCTGGCATTATTATTACATTTATTAATATCATCGGAGGCTTTGCTATCGGTATTCTGCAACGACATATGTCCCTTGCTTCTGCTACCGGCACTTATACTATACTTACTATCGGTGATGGACTCGTTGCTCAAATACCAGCTCTTATTATCTCTACAGCCGCTGGTATTATTGTTACCAGAGCCGCATCAGATTCTGACCTTGGCAAAGATATTATCTCTCAGATGCTCGTTAACCCCACCAGTCTTTTCGTTGTAGCAGGAGTTTTGCTTCTCTGTGCAGCAGTACCTGGGTTTCCTTTTTTCCCCTTCTTATTTTTGTCTGCTGTAATGGGAGGATTGGGATATGCCAAACGGAGAAGTAGAATAACAGAAAAGATACCGAAAGCCGCATCTGAGAAAGCTGAAGAACCTGAGGATATACAGAAACTCCTGAGAGTGGACCCGTTGGAACTTGAGGTGGGTTATGGTCTTGTTTCTCTTGTAGAACGCACGCAAGGGAATAATCTACTCGACAGGATAGGTCTATTGCGACGCAGAATTGCCGAGGAGCTTGGCTTAATAGTCCCACCTATCCGCATCAGAGATAATCTCGAACTAAAATACAATGAATATGAGATAAAATTGAAAGGCGTAGAGGTCGGAAAAGGCACTGTTATGCTGGGAGAACTTCTTGCGATGAATCCCGGCACTGCTCGTGGAAAACTCAAAGGGATAGAGACAAAGGAACCAGTATTTGGATTGCCTGCATACTGGGTATCAGTAAAGGACCGTGAACAAGCAGATGCATTAGGTTACACAACAGTAGAGCCGTCAGCGGTAATAACCACACATCTACAAGAGATAATAAAATCTCACGCATACGAACTGCTTGGGAGACAAGAGCTACAAAACGTCATAGATAAGTTAAAAGAATCTCACCCGGCACTTGTCAACGAACTAATCCCCAATGTAATGAAATTAGGAGATGTGCAGAAGGTTCTGCAAGGATTACTTAAGGAACGAATATCTATCCGGGACTTGGTAACAATTCTTGAAGCCCTTGCAGATTCTGCGGCAACCATCCGAGATGTAACACAACTAACGGAAATAGTTCGCCAATCATTGGCCCGCTCTATTAGCAAACAATATCAAGCAGATGGAAAAATGAATTGTGTAACAGTTGACCCCAAGCTTGAGCATCAGATACTTGAGTCCATTCAAAGAACAGAGGGTCAGCAGGATGTATTAGCATTGTCGCCGGACCTCACACGGAAGATATTTAATCAGCTTTCATTGTGGACTGAAAAGTTACTTACTAAAAACTATCAGCCTATAATTGTTTGCTCGCCACATAGTCGGCCTTACATCCATAAACTAATCTCCCCCATTCTCCCGCACTTTACTATATTAAGCTATGCTGAAATTGCTCCTGGGGTGGAGCTTAATTCTATTGGAAAACTGGAGGTAAAAGATGAACATTAAAAGATTTAAAGCTAAAGATATTAAGGATGCAGTAGCTCTTGTTAAAACACAACTTGGCGAAAATGCAGTAATTCTGAGCACACGGAAAGTCCCTGATGGTATAGAAGTCCTTGCTGCTAAAGATGTTGATATCAAGCTTCCAACCCCCAACTCCCAACCCCCAACTCCCAACTCTCCTTCCTCTATTAAGGACATTGAGAACCACTTAGTAGAAATGAAAAAGGATATGCGTAATATCTTTGACCTTATTCGGCTTTCTTCTCCACTTCCTACTGATTCTTCTTTATATTCAAAACTTATCTTTAGTGGAATGCTCCCTTCAAATGCTATGAAAATCACTTCTGATTTGGAACCTCAATCTCTCAATTCTCAACCCTCAACCCTCAACCCTCAACCCTCATCAGACGACCTCAAGGCAAAACTCTCTTCCCGGATTCACACAGCTCCTATTCATCTCCCTGCTGACAAAAAACCCGTTATTGTTTCCTTCATCGGTCCCACTGGCGTTGGCAAAACTACTACTATCGCTAAACTTGCTTCAAATTTTACTATCTATGATAAGCTCAAAGTCGCTTTAATTACTATTGATACTTATAGAATTGCGGCTGTTGACCAACTTAAAACTTTCGCTGATATCATTAATATTCCACTTGCCATTGTTTACTCTCCTGATGAATTTGCCTTCTCTATACACGAACATGAAAATTATGATGTCTTGTTCATTGATACTGCTGGTAGAAGCCAACGAAACAAAAAACATATGAAAGAATTGCTCTCATTTTTCAAGATGGTCAAACCTGATGAAATCCATCTCGTACTTTCTATGACCACTAAAACTGAGGTTATGCTTGATATTATTGAAAACTTTGAAATTGCGAGTCCTGACAAACTTGTATTTACCAAGCTTGATGAAACTACTAAATTCGGTGGGATATTGGATGTTCTGATTTCTTCGGGCAAGCCTATTTCTTATCTCACTAATGGCCAAAATGTCCCGGATGATATTGAACGTGCAGACCCTATGAAAATCGCTGAATATATTTTAGGAACCAAAAATGACTAATCTGTTTTCCGTGTCCGGACACGAACCACGGACACGAACCACGGACACGAACCACGATTTATGATATTATGAAAGACCAAGCATCTAAACTTAGAAAACTTGCTCGTAAATCCATTACTGTTGGGGTTACTTCTGGCAAGGGCGGTGTCGGCAAGACTAATATCACTATTAATCTCGCTGTTCTCCTTGCTAAACGGGGTGAAAATGTCCTGATTCTTGATGGCGACCTGTCGCTTGCCAATGTTGACCTACTCTTTGGTGTCTCTCCTCAATATAATATTAAAGATGCAATCCTCGGTGATAAAAGTTTGGATGATATTATAGTTGATGGGTCTCATGGTGTTAAAATTATCCCTGCTGCCTCCGGTGTTGAGGAACTTGCTGACTTGCCTGACGAAAAGAGAGAAGTATTCATAGACGCATTCAAGAAATTTGAGGAACAATTTGATTTTATATTTATTGACACTGCCGCGGGAATAGCAAAAAATGTTACTCACTTCTTGCTTGCATCTGATGAGGCTATTATTATTACTACCCCGGAGCTCACAGCTCTTGCTGATGCTTACGCCGTCATTAAAATCCTCGCTATGAACAAATCACTCACTAATGTGAAAGTCCTTGTAAACCTTGTTAAGACTAAAAATCAGGCAATAGAGACTATTGGACGAATTAAAGTAGTTGCTTCTCAGTTTCTCGGCATTGAAGTAGAGGATTTCGGCTTCATTTACGAAGACAATTCCGTTCAACAGGCTGTGCTACAACAAACCCCTCTTGTCGTTTCTTTCCCTTACTCAAGAGCTGCTATTTGCCTTAAAACTATTGCTGATAATCTAATGGAACTTAAGGGCGAGACAGAACATAAGGAATCACTATTTGAACGTATTGCCAAAGTCCCCACTCCTCCGAAGGATTCTGTGAAACAGGAGTTTGTGACAGAAAAAGCTGTCCGTCCTGAGCCACCAACTCTTGAACCCTTGAACTCTCAAACTCTTGAACTCCCTAATTCTCAACCCCCAAATGTAATCAGAAAACGGGACTTTGTTAATAGGATTGCTTTGCTTTCTGGATTTAATCAGAAAAAATCTAAACTTATACTTGATAAATTATTGTCAGCTATTACCTCTGCTTTAGTTAACAATGAACCTGTGAAGCTACAGAGATTCGGAAGATTCGGTGTTAGAATGAGAAGTAGGAGAAAATATTATCACCCTGTCTTGAAGGAATTTATTGATTCTGAGGCAAGAACTCTTCCTTATTTCAAGAGTTCAAAATGTCTTATCAGAAAAATACAAAATGCAGAATGATTTGTTTATACGACTGACGACTCGCAACTTGCAACTATAATATGACTACTAAATCAATTGAGATGCTGAAAAAATATAAGTCTTCAAATGACCCTGAACTTAAAGCGGAGATAATTAAGAAATGGATTCCTTATGTCAGATGGATAGCGGAAAGATTTGTTGTTTTCTTGCCACAAGGATTGGATAAGGAAGATGTCTTATCTCAAGGTGTTTTTGGCCTCATTAAAGCCATAGACTCTTTTGACATATCCAGAGGGATAAATTTTAAAACATATGCCTTTTATAGGATAAAAGGTGCAATCCTTGATGAACTGAGAACACTATCCTCAAAATCAAGAACCGCAGAAAAAAAATTTAAAAGACTTGAACTTGCAAATTCTACATTGGAACAAAAATTAGGTCGTATGCCAACCGAGCAAGAACTTAGAAAAGAATTAAAACTCTCGGAGGATGATTTCCGTGAATTCTTGATGGATGCAAAAGGGCCCCAACTTCTTTCTATTGATAAATATTTAGATGGCGAACATAAAATAGCTATCAAGTCAACGATAAAAGATGAGAAGGAAGGGGATATTCTCTCTTTGATTCAAGAAAAGGAGCTGAAGGGAAAACTCTTAGAAGCAGTAAATGAATTGCCTGACAGAGAGAGACTTTTTATAACTATGTATTACTATGAGGATATGACTTTAAAGGAAATAGCTTATGTTATGAAACTCACAGAGTCAAGGATGTCTCAGATACATACACAGCTAATTTTACATTTAAGAAATTGTTTTAGAAAACTTGTTTAATTAACAGAAAATATATTGACAAATTATAGATACTAAATTATGGATTACGAATAGGGGTGTCTCACATACAAAACTCTATGTGTGAGATAATCGTAGGATTCATAATTCATAATTTGTAATTCATAATGGTTGACCCTGTACCTAGCGCTCTTCCCGATGTTACTCCTCCTGCGGTAGCTCCTGATGCTGGAAAACCCAAGGGACCTAAGGATGAGGAGAAGTTTGCTCATCAACTTAAAGAACTTGTAGTTAAAGAGCAACAGGAACTTACCGATTCGGATAAAGTAAAGGAAGAGAAGAAAAAAGAAAACGAAAAGAGAAAAGAAAAACGTAAGAAAAATGAGAAATTGAAGCAAAATGTTTCAAAAACTCAACAAGATAACACATCAAAAGAAAAAGGAGGGAATGATGTTACACAAAAGGGCTCTCATATTGATGTTGAGGCATAAATTTATTATAATAACATTTTCCTTGTTGGCTTGGACTCAAGCTACTGCCGCCCCAGAGGAAATTACTGCTGCTCCAGAGGAGATGTCAAAATTCGCAAGAGATATTAAAAGGGAAATTAACTGGACTAATCATCGCATTACCAAAGCTATAGAGAAATCTACCGATAGTATCTTGAATGTCCTGAAACCTAACAAAAATAGCTTGGGAGTAAGCGAGATTACCGCTCAAAGCAAGGAGTTGAAGAAAATAGTAGCTTATAATAGGAAATTTGGTAGTTATTTGGACACATTGATTGCACGACAAGAGATGCTGTATATTCTTCTTATCTCTGTAATTACTCTAATTTTCGTGATATTTATCATATTATTGATTTATCTTAAGAATCTTCGCAAAAAATTGCTCCCATCTGAACCTACTTTTAAGGAAGAGCTTATTACCACTATGGATAAGATCGAGAAAAATCTCCGTGTAATTCCGGATACATTAAAACCACAACATCCTTCAATAGTGGCTCCAATTGTTTCATCTCAAGCTCCACAGGAAAAAGATGCCGAGCCCGTTTATGAATCTTCTTCTAAAAACTTCCAGCTTATACATTCCGAAGTCTTCAAATTACGTAAATCAGGTCATACTCAAGAGGAGATAGCAAGAAAGCTTGAAATAGGAAAGGGTGAAGTAGAATTCATTTTGAACCTCCACGATAAAGGCTATAGAGGGAAAGAGGAAAATGCAGAAGAACATACAGAGAAAGATTCCAAAGTAGATGAATATTCCTAAGAAATGCTCTGTTTAATTACGAATTAACATATCTCATTTACGATTCACGGGAAATTTCCTCCTCCACTATGGCGAAATCTTCCAATACAAGAGAGTCAAATGTCTATGAATCAAAAATCCCTAAAAACCTAAAAACAATCGTAGGGATTAGGGTTTAGGATTAGGGGTTAGGGTATTAGTCTAAACTGTCACGGTTTTTGCTATAAATAATATAACAATGGTAGCAGGAATATATAAAGCAAGAGATGGAATGCATTTTGGTGCACGTGAACTTGAGATAATAGCGAATAATGTAGCAAATATTAGTACATCCGGGTTTAAAAAAGATGGACTGATTTTTCAGTCAATATTGGAAGAAGTTTTAGACACGGAATGGAATCCTATTATAGAAAAAGCTGCTGAGACTTACAATGTTGATAGTAATTTGATATATGGCGTGATGATGGCAGAATCCAATGGTAACCCTAAAGCAGTATCCCCAAAAGGTGCAAAAGGACTTATGCAGCTTATGGATAGTGTCTCTGAGCAATTAGGAGTTAAGGACCCTTTTGACCCCGAGACAAATATACTCGCAGGAACCAAATATCTCGGCAAGCTCTTGACCAAATTTGGCGGAAATGAAAAACTTGCACTTGCTGCTTACAATGCCGGGCCTGATGCTGTTAAAAAATATGATGGTGTCCCTCCGTACAAAGAAACTATCGGCTATATAGAAAAAGTGCTTGATTTTAAGCAGAACAGGGCTGTTAAAGCACAACCAACTAACTTATCTCCTATTATAGAGTTCACGGATTTTAGAGAAGGTCCTCTTCAACACACAAATGCTTCCCTTGATTTCGCTATCCAGGGCAAAGGTTTCTTTGCTGTCCGCACTCCACACGGAATTAAATATACAAGATGTGGTAGCTTCGAACTTGATGACAACGGCATTCTTGTAACTCATCAAGGATACCCTGTCCTGGGAGAAGGCGGTGAAATATTAATATCTGGAGAAAAAGTCAGTATCTCAAGAAACGGTTCCATTTTCGTTGATGATGCGTTGATGGACAGATTCCTTATTCAAGATTTTGACGCTTTTAGAAAATGGGGAGAAAATTTCTTTGAGCCGACCGGCAAAGAGCTTGATTCTGACCCTGTGACTATTTCTCAAGGTTATGTTGAAAAATCTAATCTCGAGCCAACCAAGGAACTCGTGAATTTAACTGAAGTTTCAAGAAGGTATGAGGCCTGCCAACATTTAATTTTAGTACAGGATGTAACTCTTGACCGTGTCATTAATACAGTCGGAAGAGTTAGATAGGATGGAAAGTCAAAAAATTATCACGAAGACACGAAAAGCTGAAATCACGAAATTCTTTAACAATAAAAATTTACTTGCTTTCGTGGTTTCTAAATTTCTTGATTTTCGTGATAAAAAAGTTTAGGAGGAATTATGTTAAGAGCTATGCAATCTGCTGCTACTGGAATGTCTGCTCAAGAAAAATGTATCTCGGTTATTGCTAATAACCTTGCTAATGTTAATACTCCTGCTTTCAAGTCTCAATCCGCTACTTTTGAAGACCTTTTCTATGAAACATTCTTTGTCAAAGAGAATGTTGAAGAAGACCCCGCTCCCTTGCAAATCGGACACGGTACTAAATTGTCCGCTACTCCAAGAAACTTCTCACAAGGTGAACTTGAAGAAACAGGTGCTCCACTTGATATTATGATTCTTGGCGATGGTTTCTTTAAAGTCGTGATGCCTGATGGTAGTTATGCTTACACAAGAGATGGCTCTTTTAAGCTTAGTGGCGAAGGTAGAATTATCACTTCTCAGGGCTTCCCTATTGAACCTGAAATTTTTATCCCAGAGGATGCTACTAATATTATCATTTCTCCCGAAGGTTTGGTCTCTGCTGTCATCCCTGATGAAGTGGAACCTGATGAAATTGGCGAAATCTTGCCTGCTAAATTCTTAAACCCTCAAGGCCTTGAAGCTATCGGCTCCAATCTTTACAAGCCTACTCAAAACTCAGGCGACCCTTACGATGGCGTCCCGGGTATTGATGGCATCGGCTTGCTCTCTCAGGGCTACCTAGAACGTTCCAATGTCTCTGTCGTTGACCAAATGGTTCATATGATTCTCGCTCAAAGAGCTTATGAAATTAACTCTAAGGTCATCACCACTGCTGATAGAATGCTCGCTTTAGCTAACGCTATTGTTAGATAATATGGCTATTTTAATTTTCTTGCTCGTATCCTCTCAACTCTCAAATCACGATTCACGATTCACGATTCACGATTCACATCCCTCCATTACCATCTCCGGCAATGAAATCGCTGACTCCGCTATAATAGCTCTCACCCGTCAACTCTCAAATCCTAACTCTCAAATCCTAACCGTTTCTCCTATCCGCATCCCGCCTTCCATTTCCCTTCCCAACAAAGACTATAAATTTCAAACCGCTACCCCAAACCCTTTTCCTGTTTCAAAATACTCCAGGGCTACTCTTGTATGGGTCAATATTATTCACAATAATAAAACTGTCAAATCTGTGCCAGTCCCTTTAAAAGTTCGTTTCCTTGCTCCTATGGTTATTGCTAAATCAAGAATTAAAAAACATATGATCTTATCCCCTGACAATGTCTGTATAAAACTCAAAGAATGTGATGCAACGATTCACGATTCACGATTCACGATTCACGATGTCTTCGGTAAACGAACTAAAAAAACTATTGGTAAGGAACAAGTCCTGACTCCTGATATGATAGAAACACTCCCTCTCGTGAACGCTCAAAAACCTGTTAAAATTATCTATAACCATCATACTGTTGCTATTTCTACTACCGGCTTCGCTCAGGAGGATGGTTGGTTATACGACTTTATTAAAATTCAACTGTTCGACAAAATTATTATTGCAAAAGTAGTAAGAGCAAATTGTGTATCTATTATTTAACAAGGAGGTAATATGAAACGATTTATCCTGTCCCCTATACCCTGCATTCTGTTTTCTTTATTCTGTTTCCTGTCTCCTGTGGCTGAGGGATCTTTATTTACTGAACGAGTGGCTTGTTCAGTCGGTGATTTAGTCACGGTTGTTATTGTTGAATCATCTTATGGGAAAAATCAAGCTCAAACCCGTACCAATAAGACGGATGATGTCTTTGTCAGCGCCTCGCAATCAGGACTTTCGGCGCTAATTCCAACAGGAATTGGAAGTGCTCTTTCGTTGGGTGGAAAAACCAACAGTAAACATGACGGAAAAGGAAAGTCATGGCGAAGAGGAGAACTCAAAGGATATGTAACTGCAGAAGTAGTAGAGATTCTCGAGAATGGCAATTTAAAGATAAAGGGTGAAAAGAAAATCCATATAAATCAGGATGACCAAATCTTGAAACTCGAAGGTGTTATTAGACCAGAAGATATAGAACCAGGCAACCAAATCCTTTCTACTTATATGGCTGATGCCAACATTCAATATAAGGGCAAAGGTGTTGTGGAAAATGGTCACCGAAAAGGATTTTTTATGAGATTATTAGACTACCTATTTTAAGGAGAGAAATGAAAATGCCTAAAAATCCAAAATGCCTAAAAATTCAGAAGGATTTAGGTATTCAGGAATTTAGGTGTCGTAGGTATTTGATTTTTATGGAGGTGCCGAATGAATAAACCTTATTTAAACCAAAAGTTCAGATTTTCTTGTTTCTTGCTTCTTACTTCTTGTTTCCTGCTTCTACCCGGAATTGCTGAGACGGGAAGACTAAAGGAAGTTTCAACATGGGATGGGATAAGTGAACAACCACTTATTGGATATGGCTTAGTATCTGGTTTGCAGAGAACAGGTGATTCCAGAAATTCACTATACACACGAAAAGCTGTCCATAATTTGCTCAGGAATATGGAGTTGTTTGTGCCTGAATCAAGAACTATGTGTGCTAAAAATGTAGCTTCAGTTATTGTAACTGCCAATCTCCCTTCTCTCTGCAGAAAAGGAACAAAGGTAGATATCAGGGTTTCTTCTATCGGTGACGCTAAAAGTTTGGAGCACGGCATATTACTCCCAACTTCTCTCGTTGGACTAAATGGCAAAGCTTATGCTGTCGCACAGGGACCGCTCATTATAGACAAAGAAAGAACTGTTGCTGGTTATATACTAAATGGAGCTATTGTTGAATCATCTACAGAACCTACTATTGAAAATCATGATACCCTATCTCTCATTCTTAATCATCCTGATTTTACCTCAGCAATGAGAGTCCAGGATGTAATTAACGGAAAGTTCGGTGCTACTATTGCAAATGCTATTGATGGTGGTCGTATAGAGATTCTTATCCCTGATGAATATAAGGGCAAAGTTGCTGGGTTCATTGCTGCCGTTGAAATATTAGAAGTAACTTTGGGTAAAGAAGAGAGAATAAATATAGACCATATTACCGGAGGAGTGACAAGTGGTATAGATAGCAAGATTCAACCAGTAGCTCTCAACTATAAAGGTTTAAAAATTGAAGTTACCGCTGAAACCACTGTTAGAGATTTTATTGATATGATTAACACGATGGGTGTTAAGCCAGAAGATGTTATTGCTGTCTTCAAATCCTTGAAGTCAGCTCGTGCTATTGAGGCTGAAATTGTTGTCCTATAACTTATAGAAAAATGGAACTCTTTAACATTTTAATTGACAAATCTTCAGTTTTAAGTAAATATAATTAAAATGGAAATATCTGCTAAGTTTGATGCTACTTTTATCCTTATCCCTAATGTAGAGAATAAACCTGGCAGTGGTGAAGAAATTACTGCTTCCCTCTATGAATTAGGGGTTGATGTCAAATATTTTCAGGCTACTTCTATCCCCGGCAAAGAACACGCCGATATTATGCTGATGATTGACTCAGGAGATACAGGCCGTTCAAGAGCCGCTATCAATAAAATAAGGAAAAAAATTAAGTGTGGAAAACCTATAATCGTTGATGGCCTTACTGGAATTACTATTATGGGTGCAGGAGTTAAAAATAGTTCTAAATTCCTTTACAGGACTCTCGGGGTATGTGCGAAATTAAAGATAAATGTTACTATTGCTTTCACTACTCTCATATCTATCAATCTATATATGGAAACCAAAAGTTTCAGCCCAGAACTGGTCAGAAAAATAGAAGAAGCTCTCAAACCATCCTTAACTGAAATATAATGATAGAGATATTAGCAAGATTTAATGTTGGGAGTATAATACTTAGAAATATAAAAAATGAGGCTGGTATTGGAGGTGAACTCTTAAGCAGATTAAATAAGGATGGTATTACTGTTGAGTATTTTAGTGCCACTCCTACTACTCATGAACAGAGTACTATAATTATGATTGTCACTAAAGAGGACATCTATAAAGCGATGTCGTCTGTTAATAACTCAAGGAAAAAAATAGGAGGGGAAGACCCAGAAATCAATACTGATATTATGGAGATTACAATTAGAGGGGTGTCTATCAGAAAAAGTTCCGACCCTCTCGTTAAAGCTTTTTCTACCTGTGGGGAAAAAAATGTAAATGTCATTGCTGTCCACACTACTCCTATTTCTATTCATATCTATATTGCTACTAAGGATTTTTCTACCAATTTAATTGATGAATTACAAAAGGAGTACAAATCCTAATGAACTGTATTATCACTCCACAGGATTCTGTCCACAGGACTCTTCGAGCAACCAATTTATAGAATCGGGGTTAAAAAATGCAAGAAATTACTCACATCGGATTAAAAAACTTTTCTCTCCCTAATAATATTACTCCGGATAAAATAGCACTGGAGTTTGAATCTCTCTTGTTTTCTTATCTCAAAGTATTTCAGGGTCTTAAAAAATTAGTTCCCGGAGAACAAAATGGATTCGGTGATGACATTCTTATGCCTATCCTTGAGGCACAACTTTCAAAAACCATCTGTGAAAAGGCTGATTTTGGATTTAAAGAACTTCTCCTTTCACAACTTAAAGCTAAAGAATTGTATGAATCTAACCGATAATAAATAAAATGGACAGTATGCTTAAAACACTTGTAGGTATACTCAATGAGGAGTTAAAAACTGCCCAAGAATTCCTTGAATTTTCTCAAAAAACTACTTCGGCTCTCAAGAATTTTAAATCCTCTGGTTTTGAGGCTTCAGTGGGAAACTCCTCTAATGTTATTTCCAAATTATTAGACCTTGAAGACCAACGAACTCGGACTCTTCTAAGTATATCACAAGAACTCGGAGTCCCTTGCCAAAATCTCACTATCTCGGAACTGGCAAAGCTTCCATCCTCCTATTCTGATGACTTGATTGCACTCAAGTCTATGCTCTTTCCGTTACTTAAGAAAATCATAAAGCTTTCCAGAGTCAACAAGTATCTTGTAAGTCGTTCTATGATGTTTATGGAGGACAGAATTAAAATATTTCACTCTACCGTTACTACTAATGACACTTACGGTGATAGAGGCAAAACAATTGTAGGTGTTGGCTCAAACCCGTCACCGGCTCATATAGATACACAAATATGATAGGTCCTTCTCAAATCTTGGATATCGGCAGACGCTCCCTCTTTGCCCATCAATACGCTCTCTCTGTTACTTCTCATAATGTTGCTAATGTTAACACCCCTGGATATTCAAGACAGAGAGTCATATTTGAAACTGCCTTTCCTCTCCGTATCCCACAAGGGTTTATGGGAACGGGTGTGGATATTGGTAGGATTGAACGAATTAGAGAACACCTTATTGACTTACAAGTTCGTGACCAAATATCTCAGGCAGAAGAATGGGAAAAAGGTGATAATATCCTTAAGCAAATAGAATCTCTAATTAACGAACCTTCTGACTTTGGTCTTTCCCATGCTATTACTGATTTCTTCAATGCCTGGCAAGATGTAGCTAATGATCCAGAGGAAAGTGGTCCTCGTTCTGCCCTCGTGCAAAAAGCTAATATGCTTTCAAATACATTCCATAGACAGAAAACCCATTTGCAAAACCTTGTTGAAGAGTTAAATACTGAAGTCGACGGTATTACTGCTCAAATAAACTCTTGCTCTACACAGATTGCCAAATTAAATGAGCGTATTGTTGCCCTTGAGAGTGCTGGTCATCCTGCAAATGACCTTAGAGATGAAAGAGATTCGCTGGTGAACCTTATTGCTGAATTTGCCGATGTCCAAACTTCTGAAAATACTGATGGTTCCCTCACTGTTTACCTGAATTATAAAGTCATTGTTGACCGCATTACTACCATTGAACTTACTACAAAATATGACGCAAGACACGGTATGAAATCTAAAGATATATTTTATCAGAACGAACTATTAATCCCTGCAAGCGGCCAAATTAAAGGTATCTTTACCATCAGAGATTCTGAAATCCCTGACTACCTTCACGACTTAGATTTTCTTGCCTCTAATATCATAAAAGAAATAAATTCTCTTCACCGCTCCGGTTATTCTTTGGACGGAAGTTCCTACAGGGATTTCTTTAAAGGAAATTCTTCCGGTAATATATCTGTTAGAGACGAAATTGCTAATAATGTCTCTCTTGTAGCTGCATCTTCTTCCGGCTCTCCTGGTGATGGTGCTCTTGCTCTCCAAATTGCTGAACTTGCTGATAAACTCACTATGACAGCGGGTAGCCATAACTTTACTTTCTCAGATTTTTACGGCTCTCTCGTCTCTAATATTGGCTCCACTTCTGAATTCAGCAACGAAATGATGGAATCCGAAAAATTGTTGCTTACCCAACTTGAAAACTATCAACAGAGTATTTCAGGGGTTTCTCTTGATGAAGAAATGGTTAATATGATGAATTATCAGCACGCCTTTGAGGCTGCCGCTCGTGTTATTCAAACCGCTGATGAACTCTTCGGTACTATTATTAATATGGTTTAATAACTATAAACTATGAACTATAAACTGTAAACTATATAATGCGAATACCAACTACGCTTTCCTCTAATAATTTGCTCTCTCATATTGAAAAATCTGCCACTCGTATATTTTGGAACAATCAACGCATCGCTAATCAGAAAAGAATTCAACGACCATCTGACGACCCAATTGGCACCAGCAAAGCTATTAAGCTCCATAAAAATATTACATTTAATGAACAGTGGATAGAGAATGCTACTGATGCACTATCCTGGCTTAATTCCTCCGAAATCCCGGTTACTAATATTATAGATTTACTTACTACTGCATCAGTTACTGCCGTTAAAGGTGCTTCTGAAACTATCGGTCAAGATGCCAGACTCGCTCTCGGTGATGTCGTGAACCAGCTCCTTGAAGATATTGTTAGTGAGGCAAATACTCAGTTTAAAGGTAAGTATATATTTGGAGGCTTTGAAACTCGCGACGCTCCTTATACAATACAAAACACTGTTACTGACCAGGCATTCTCCTTTGCTGCCGCACAATACGATACAGCTCTTAACTTATCTCCACCAGCCCATATACTTTCAGGAACAGTGGTAGTTGAGCATGCTACTACAGGAACTATTTATACTGAAGGGGTGGACTATACTATTGATTACAGAAATGGAACTATTACTGTTCTATCTGCAGGTAGTATGCCTTCGTTCCCACCTGATAATTATCTTATTGATTACAGAACCCAAATATATGATGTTGATGTTAATCCAATAGGTATTACCGGTGAAATTAAGCGTAAAATTGGAGACTCTGAGATTATTACTATAAATCTTTCAGGAAATGAGCTTTTTAACCTTAGCTCCGGAGAAAAAACCTTTGATGTGCTTATGGATTTTAGAGACGCACTCTATGCTGATGATACAAATGCTATAATTCAATCAATGACTAAAATAGAGGAAGCAATAAAAATATCTCGTGCCAGGCTGGAGATTATAGGAGCAAAGCAATCAAGAATAAACTCTATTCTTCCTCAATTAGACCTCCGAGACACTCAGCTTAGGGCTGACCTCTCACAAGTAGAGGATGTGGATATGGCTCGGGAAGTTGCTGATTACGAGAAAAACCAAATTGCTTTCCAATCTATCCTTCAAATGTCTGCCAGGATACTTCGACTCTCACTTCTCGATTTCCTCAGATAAAAAAACCCCGTCAGAGACGGGGCTATTTCTTGTTTCTTGCAAGCTAATATTACACAGTTATATTTATAAAACTTCCGATTCCTTTGTACATTCTGTTAAAAGTGTAGAGATTGATATTTCTTATAGAATTCCAGCGTCCATAGGATTTCATAAGTTCAAGCGGAGATGCGTGAGTTCTTGCATAATGACCGTTTAAGGGCTTAAACTTCATACCTGCAAGCCCAATACTTTTGCCGGGTCTTAAGACAGACGCACCTGTTTTTTTAGTCCCTCCCGAAAATAGACGAAGTTCTTGTATTTCCTCTCTCTCGGGTGGAGCCATTACTTCACTTAAGTTTAATCCATATACCTGAGTTCTTACTGCAGACACACTTTCCATCTTTCACCCTCCCATAATCCTATGTACTCCAAAAAACTCATTTGTCAAGCAAAAAACCCAAAAATAAAAACTTAACAAAAACAAACCTTATAAATATATTATTTAGTCTGTGCTCTTTGTAGTTAACATTTTAACATTTATTTTCTAAGTTTCCAGAGCAAGAAAGCGCCTACTATAATGAAGAATAAATTTGGCAAAACGCTTGCAAGCATTGGAGGTAAAGCACCTGTATGTCCAAATGCTCTGGCGAGTTGCATAAGTCCCCAATAGATGAACGAGACAAATAATGCAGCCGCAAATCCAATAATGAATCCAATGTTCCGAACTTTAGTTGCTAATGGAAATCCCAGAAGAATCACAATTAAATTCATAAAAGGAAAAGAAACTCTGGTCCAGAGGTCTACAAGTTTCTTGGTAACATCCTCTCCTCCTCTTTGCAGGTTTTCAATATGGTGCTTGAATTCAAAAAACCCCATTGAAAGAGGTGGCTTCCGGAGCTTTACGAAATCTAATGGCTTTTCCTTGATATTCAAAACTAATGAATTGAAGTATATGTCTTCAAATAAATGTTCCTTGAATACTCTTTCAGAGCCATTAAAAAGCTCCCATTTACCATCTTTTCCAAGCAAATCTTGAGACCATACTGCTTTCGGAGCATCAAACCTTCTTTTAAGGGTATGGTCTGAGAAAAACTCATAAATAGTGAGTCCCTGTATGATACCTTTTTTCGGGTCTATGAATTTTATACGATAAAATCTGTTATCTTCTCCCGAGTAATAAATATTTTTACTTGGGCTTATGGTTCGCTTTGGAAGTTTATTTATCTTCTCTCGTTCTAACGCCGATTTTTTTTGATTTGCGAGTGGCATAAGAGTCTCGTTTATCGCAAAAGTTAAGCCAGACAAAACTAATCCTGCCCATAGCAAAGGCAGGAGAATCCGATAGGATGATAAGCCGGAGAACTTTAAAGCAGCAAGCTCAAATCGTCTTGATAAGTTCCCTATTGCTATAAAGCAACCGAGCAAGCAAGCTATTGGCGAGATAGTCGTTCCTATTATCCAGGGGATTTGATAAAAATAATATTGAATAATCACAAAAGCCGATACTTCCTTATCTACGAATTTAGAAATCTGCTCAAACACGTCAACGATTATGTATATAGCCAATAGACCAATCAGACTAAACAAAAATCCTTTGATAAATTCTTTTAATATATACCTATCCGCTATCTTCATTTTTTATTAGTCACAGAAAACCACAAAGTCACGAAGACACAAAGTAGGAGCAACTTTTAGTTGCGATTCTCTCTTCGCAGGTAAAACCTGCTCCTACATAATTTATACCGCATTCTCTATCTCTCATGGGGAACTGCAATCTGGCTATAACCATCATCTATGGTAATGGATGGGTAATCTCGTATTTAATCCGAATTTGCCAAAGACGATGATTGGCATCTCCCGATGCCAAAACCACCTTCGCACAATAGCAGTAATCCGCATTATTAATTGTAGCATTGGAAATCGTATTATCGGTAATCGTCCGAACATCCGAGCTTGCTCCAGAAGAAGTAACCCACGCCATAACAGCAGCAAGACCACTATGGTCCCTTCCGTGTAGATTAACACCTATATCACTTGCATCATTATCTACAATATACGCACTTACCTCAGTGACCACAGCACCATCAGGTAAGTGGACACTTGCATACCAGTATGTAGAACCAGAGGTGTTAGTGCGAAGATAGTGTACGCGATACCAATCATAACTCTCCTCTCTGGCGCCGAACTCACATGCAGGAATAGAGTAATACCGCACTACCTTCTTCATAGTCACTTCTCCCTCAATATGCACATCGCCATCAAAATATCCAGCATAATCTGCACCATTAGCATCGCCATACACACCTGCCGTTTTGCCGTTAAATCCCCTACCATAAACGCCATAATCTGCACCACTAGCCGAGCCATACACACCTGCTACTTTACCGGTAGAGCCCATACCATAAACGCCATAATCTGCACTATTAGCCACGCCATACACACCTGCTGTTTTGCCGGCAGAGCCCCGACCACGAACGCCATAAGTTGCACCATTAGCATCGCCATACACACCTGCTGTTTTGTCGGTATAGCCCCGACCATAGACGCCATAACTTGCATCATTAGCATCTACATATAATCTGGCATCTGTGGATGGACTCGTTGTTCCGATACCAACATTCCAGGAAGTGTCCTGTGCATAAAGCTTTGAACCTGATATAGCCCAGTCATTATCAGGAGTACTGGAACTTGCATAACCCGCAGTATCTGCATAGACTGCATGCTCAGCATCGTCAGCATGATCAGCATACGCTGACTTTATTGCATAACCCACGGATACTAACTTCTTTCTCGGAGCAAGGGTATCAGTTACAACTTGAGTCTCAAGCCACAATGGGTCTCCTGTGAAAATATCAGACGGGATAGGAGTCTGACTTCCAAGCAACACATTAAATATCCCCTTATCCACAGTAACAGCAATATGTGCTTCATCCCATACAGACGCACCTCCAGTAGGTGTAGTATATAGTCTAAACCACATACCCAGTATATCTGTAACTTCATTAGTATCGCTCGCATCACCAAGCCAGCCCTGATAATTAATCTCGTGTGGGATTCCTTTGGATTGCTTCATATCTACACTCTTTGCTTTAGAGTGTCCACGGGATCCGACGGACAAAATCGGTGATTTTGCATACAACGACACAGTCGTTATACTCCACAATAAAATGGCACTTAATAAGTACTTCATTTCATCCCTCCTTTTTAGCACGATTTGAAATCGTGCCTACATTTTTTGTGTTGAGGATAAACCGAGATGCTACTTTCTTTCGTCTCCATTGTTTTCATACACTTATAATCATCACCTCCTATTTTAGTTAACACTATAATCGTTTATTTATTTGCGCGGTAGGTTGCCCATCCGCCAATCAATAAAAGCACAATGTTCGGAAACCACATTGAAAGCCA
>JAUWHX010000074.1 GCA_030605695.1 bacterium
GGTGGATTTAAGTGCCCTACCGCCTTATTTATTGGAGCATCCTGGTACTTCTAATATTAATTTCCATCAATTTCATCTAATCTGACATCCCGACTAATTTTTCCCTTGACAAAATCAATTTAGAGAGTATATATCATACAAACATTATAGGAGGTAAAAATGAAGAAATTTTGTTTTATAATAGTTTTGTTTCTTTTTTCATTCAGGGTTTATGGTATAAATTTTCTCTGTCCCCCTGCAGTTACAATAACAACTGCAGATGTACTTGACATATGGACTTCGTTTGGCGGAGGAGACAGTATTGCAAAGTCAACGATGTATTATGATATAAATGATGATGGACAGTTAGACCCCAATGACTCCTGGATTATGAAATTCAAGTTAATTGACGGTGGATTTGATGATGAGGATGAAATTGTTAATGCTTTACATCATTTGATTAGGGACCCCATCACATTTTCAGGAAAATTCATTCTTTATGCTGAAGATAACGGAGGTTCAGACACTGTTTCAGTAACTGTCAATCCAGTTTCTTCTTCACATTCAGTATCTGGCAAAGTAACTAACCCAGCTAATCAACCGCATATTCTTGTCACCACAATAAAAATAATAGATGCAACTACTCTAGAGTATGAGTATGGATATGGAGACTTCACAGATACCAATGGAGACTACTCAATTTCTATTCCAGAGGAATATGCTGACCAATACTGGAATATTATAGCTATTGATATTGCAGATGTATGCCCATTTTATTCAAGTAATGATATCTTCAACGACAGTATTTATGTTTCAGGAGCTGTTACAAAAAATCTTGCAATGTGTCTTGCACCCACTGGCACAATAACTGAATTAACTGGTGAGTTGAGAGATGATTTAGGCAATTTAATTAAAGAGCCGGCTCAGGTTAAGGGAATTGGTCTTCCTATAGATGGCTGTACTCGTGCAAGACCAGGAAATACTGATAGCACTGGAACATATAAAGCTTCTATGAAAAAAGTCACTTCCGGGGCTTTCTATCTCTATATGATAGATGCAGGTATTGCAGAACAGTTTTATCCTGAGTTTATGAACCCAGTTCGCCAACAGCAAATGGGCATGCCTTTTTCTCCTAATACCATTACTCTAAATCTTAAAGCTTATCGCACAACAAATACCATTTCCGGATATGTTTGTAAAAGTGAGGTTCCTTATGATGGTTGTCAATTAGACTGCGGTGGGATAGACTATGGAGGCACTTACACAAAGACTTTTTCTGATGGATGTTATGAGATGCCTGTCTCTGACAGTGCTTCATCGTATACTATAACAATTGCACGAAAAAGTATTCCAGAAGGATATGAAGTCACTCCGGATGAGCAAACTGCTGCACCAGGAGATACGGGCATTAATTTTAATTTGATTAAAGTAGGAATAAAAGAATCATCTAAACCACAACTAGACATAACACTTTCGGTTCATCCTAATCCTTTTATGAGTAAAGTTGTTTTTGAGCTTTCCGAATCAGGAAAGGTCGGAAATTTGGTGCTTTACGATATTGCAGGGAACCGTGTAACTGAAGTTAAACCTGAAACCCAGGATAGATTAACTCGTTTTATATTATCATCTGGAAACAAAAAACTTCCTACTGGAATATACTTTTATTCTTTGAGAGCAGGTGATAAAGTCTTAAAAGGAAAAGTAATAAAATTACGGTAGATTCTTCTCTACAATACTCTGAATTACGCTTAAAGTTTTTTGTGCCGCATCATCCCAACTAAACTTACTTGCCCATTCAATCGCATTTCGTGAAAGAGTGTCCCTTAAAGAGTCGTTTCGTAAAATCTGGATGATTCTATGTGATAAGTCTTCCACATTCCCATGCTTTACTAAAAACCCTGTCTCGCCGTCAACAACTGAATCCCTTAAGCCGGGAGAATCGCTTGCTACTACAGGAGTTCCACAGGCATTTGCCTCGATACTCGTAATTCCCCATCCTTCTTTGGGTGAAGGATTGACAAGAACAGAAGCACTTTGCAGGAATTCTATCTTTTTTCCTTCGGCTATAAAACCTGTAAAATCAACACATCTTTCTATCTTTAGTTTTTTTGATAAACTGATTAAGTATGGCAAATAGTCACCTGTCCCGGCAACAATAAGTCTTGCATCCGGTATCCGCTCAATTATCTCTTTCATAGCATATAAAAGGATGTCCAATCTTTTATACTTCTTGATTCTTCCTATATGTATAATCAGGGGCTTATCCAATTTCTTGTCAGATGCTGGAATAAACTCAGGAGATATTGCAGGAGGAATTACATAAATATTATCCTCAGGGATTCCTTTCAAATCTTGTTTTGTGCTTTCTGATATAACAGAAAAGACTTCTTTTTTGTAGACTTTGGGGACTAATGCCTCAGTTAAATAGACATAGGAAGCAAAAAGAGGATTTGTTTCCCGATAAATTATTGGTCCAAAGAAGTGATACCCAATAGCCAGAATTGGAGTCTTCACATATAAAGGTGTGAAAAATGGTATCTTATTAATGTTGTCAACAACAATATCATAATTATCTCTTAAAAGTCCTCGCAACACAAAAGGCACATAGAAATTAAAGTTGTATCTCTTGCCCCGTCTTATGACTTTCATTCCATCCACATATTCTTTCTCTTTAGCACCTTCAAATGAGCTACAGAAAAGCGTTACCTCGTTTCCCCAGTTAGCAATTCTACCAAATATCTCGTGAATATGGATTTCTGCTCCACCGGATAATGGATTTTTCCTGTCCTGCCAGTTTATAAGAAGAATTTTCATTTTCTTGACGAGTATTCTTGGGTTTTTTTGACTCAACAAGTTATTCTACAATCTTTGAGAAGTCAGCTATTCTCTGAAAAGACGAGTAAAGTTCATTAAGTAAAGCAAGTCGATTCTCACGCACATCAGTCTCTTTTGCCATCACTAAAACCTTATCAAAGAAATTATTTATTAAAGGAGCTAACTCAAGCAACCAATCCAAAGCACTCTCATAGTCTCTTTTCTCCAGATAATTCTCAAACTTGTCTTGCCCCTTCATTAAAGCGTCATAGAGCTCTTTTTCTTCAGGTTCTTTTAAGACTTGAGACTTGAGACTTAAGACTTGAGACTTGTTTAATATATTTCTCACTCTCTTGGCTAATCTGATAAGTGTGATAAAATCTTCTTTATCTTTTAGCTTATTCAATGCGTTTATTCTTGCAAGCAAATCAACTATATCATCATTTGGAACCTCAAGCACTGCATCTATTATATCATACCTGACACCCTTCTCCTCTAAATACCTTCTAAATCTCTGGATAAGAAACTCAAGTATCTTCTTTTCTTTATTATTCTGCATTTTTTAAATCTTTTCCAAAAACTGCTGTCTTCTATACATTGAAACGCTTTCCTTTATTAACTTTTTTAGTGGAATGTATATGTGATTTTTTATAATAATTGATGTAAGCTCATTCCCAACTCTCCTTACTCCAAGAGGGTCTTTGCTGCCCGTAGGTGTTTTGCCAAGTATGAAAGCTCCCGCGATAGTATCAATCCTATCTGCAATTGCTAATGCTACTCCTTCAGGAGAAGTCTCAATATCTGGAATCCCTACCCTTTCTTTCATTGCAATTACAACCTTTGAGTCTAAACCTTGCTTCTCAGCCAATATACTTCCATATAAGCCCTCAAGCTTTGTAAATTCTTTCCCATCCTTTATCATATTTGTCAACAAATCCACTTTAGATAGCTGTGCAGCTTTTTCTAATACACTTAAATCTGCATTTGGAATATATCCTTGGGCTATGTATTTAGAGAGTTCTATCAATCGTTGCGTCTTATCATATAATGTTCCAAGTCCTTCTTGCCACACAACTTCTTTGAGTTCAGGCAGTCTTTTTTTGAGTGGAATTTTCATATCTTCTTTGTAGTAAAACTCTGCATCCGCAAGTCTGGCACGGAGAACTCTCTCATGCCCTTCTCTTATTTTGTCAATATCTCCATCTTTCGTATTTGCAACTACTATAAAATAAGGAGCTAACTTCCCAGTTTCTCTTGCAAGAGCAAAATATCGCTGATGAGTTTCCATCGCTGCAATAATTACTTCTTTGGGGAGCTTAAGATATTTCTTGTCAAATTTACCCAGGATAGCTCTGGGAGATTCAACAAGATTTGTAACTTCATCAAGGAGGTTTCCATATTCTGGAGTTAGGTCTTTTCCTTTGATTAGCTTTCGGATGTTTTCCATTATCAAATTTAATCTCTTGTCAGCGTTTGCAACTATACCGCTTTCTCCAAGAACTTCTTCATAAGAATTTGCTGACTTTATGGTAATAGGCAAAGTAAATCGTAAGCCCTGACTTTTATTTCCAGACTTTACTCCTGCAATTTCAAACGGAATTACAGTTTTATCCAAGAGTGCTACTATCCACCGAATTGGACGTGCAAATCGGAATCCTGATGACTCCCACCGCATAGACTTGGGAAACTCAATTTGTGAGATTATATCCTGCAAAGCCGACTCAAGAATCTCTGAAGTCTCTTTTCCCTTTTGGAGCTTCTGGTAATATATCACTTCCTGCTTTCCCTTCTTCTTCACTTTAAGCTCTGAAGGAAGCACTTTATGAGCTTTTGCAAATCCAATCCCAGCTTTGGTTAGATTGCCATTCTTATCAAATGCAACTTCTTTTGGAGGTCCTGTGATTTCAATGGATTTATCTTCTTGTTGTATAGCCACATTTTTAATTAAAACAGCAATTCTTCTGGGAGTATAGAATATATTAGGTTTGTCGTGGGAAATTCCTTCTTTTGAGAGCAATTCGCAGATTTTATTGGCTAATTGAGTGGATGTGCCTTGAAGCCAGCCGGCGGGTATTTCCTCTGTCCCAATCTCCAAAAGAAAGTCTCTACTCATATTGTGTAATCTGCAAAAACTATCACGAAGACACGTTCACAGAATCCTGCGGAAAAGAGCGAAAACACGAAAAACTTTATAATTAAGTTAGAAGATTTCATGTTTCTCCATACGGATCCTGTGGACAATATTTCGTGCTTTCGTGATAAATCTTTAGTTCGTGATAAAGTTCCTCAGAACTCAACCTTCGGCACTGCCTTCTCTGCTTCTGGTACCTCAAAGTAAGTTGCCTCTTCGCGATTGAATATCCCAGCATAAATGTTGCCAGGAAATCGCTTTATGGACATATTATACTGCTTCACCATCTCGTTATACCTCATCCGCTCAACTGCAATCCGATTCTCCGTGCCAGCCAACTCATCCATTAGCCGATTAAAGCTCTCATTTGCCTTCAAGACAGGATATCGCTCCACTATCATCAATAACCGACCTAATGCGGCTCCCATTCCTTGATGTGCCTTAATCTTATCGGGAATTGTTGTGGCTCCTGCAAGTTTCGCTCTCGCATCCGCAATATGCTCAAACACCTCTTTCTCGTGCTTCATATATCCCTTCGCAGTGTTCACTAAATTTGGGATAAGGTCTGTCCGTCGCTTCAACTGGTTCTCCACCTGCGCCCATTGAGAATTGATTCCCTCCCATTGCGACACAAACCGATTGTAATGAGAGACGACATTCCCTATAAAAATCAGGACGATTAATACTATAACTCCTCCGATAATAAGACCCTTTTTCATAACTCTCACCTCCTTTATTGGCTCAACCATTCCTTAAATCCTAAACAAGTTCAGAAACTTAAATTCTTTATTCCCATCTCCAAGCAAAAGTGAGGCTTCCTCCTCCACCTCCATCCCCCACAGTAGTAAGATACCCTTCTACGCGGCAGAAAAGAGTCTCAAGTATTTGAGGCTCAAAATAAGCACCAAGAAATCCGGAAAACCACCCTGTTGCGAAATACGTCCCATAATGTACTTTGCTATGTTTGCCTTCCATACCACAGGAGAAAAGACCTGCACGCTCCAAAGAATAAAGAATAAAGAATATCATATCTCTGAAAACCTGCATATACATACCAGTCTTTTGGTCCGATGCCAAGCCATACAGCGGGAAAAATGTATGCACCAGGGACATAATACTTGCTTGTTGAAATCAGCACATCTTTCCCTATTCCGAAGTGAATAAACCTTATCCGTGTGTTCCATCCTATATATCCTCGCAGACCTTTTGCCTCCTCGTAATCTCTTACTTCATCTTCTATGCGTAATAGTGCATAAAAGCTTCCAATGGGTGATATATCCTGTACATATCTCACTCCCATATAGGAACACTCCACAGGAAGAGAGCTAAAAAATTCCTCTTCATACTTCCCATAAGCACCAAAAACTCCGAGCTCGCTTGCATAAAGTTGAAAATTAAGTCCCGAGAAGAAAATAACTATGGTAATGAAAAAACACTTCATTTCTCGTCTCCTTTTCCGTTAGCTAACGGATTTATTGGCTCAACCATCTTCTCACTAATATATCCAACTTTACCTTTGTCAACCTTTTTTCAATCATTAGGATAAACTACTTTTTCATCACGAAAGCACGAAATATTGGAAACACAGAATGTTATAACCAAAAGAAATAAGTTTTTTCGTGATTTCGTCCTTTCGTGTTTCCGTGATAAATTTTTGAATTAGACACACCGCTAATCTCTATCTTTATGGCGAGACGGTAGCTCTAACCGAGTTGCCAAGCGGTCCCACACGCATTTTCTTATCAAACCATTGCCCCCGATACGCCACCTCCACTGGCTCATTTGCCCCCACATCGTGTATATAAGGACTATTAATATCGTCAGCGACCCGGATCCACTTGCCCTCTTCAATTGCTATCCATTACTTTTCAATTGCCATTCGTAACTTATTAACGGAACTATGTTGGTTATTAACAAAACTATGGTGAACGGAGAGAAAGTTAGCGGAAAGACAATCCTGTTAAAATAACCTTCTGTCAGAATTAACTGCCTGAAAGTTCGTTCATTCGTTTCTCGTGGAGTCTGCGACAAGAAAATCATCTAACTTTATACTTGACAGTTTTAAAGTTTGTAGTAGGTTATAACTCGTTATCTTCTAATGTTCTTGGTCAGGAAGTTAGGTGTAAGTAGATTTTGGACAAGACGATTAAGTTTTGGAAAACAAGAGATAGCTTAATATTGGAGAGGTGTCCGAGAGGCTTAAGGAGCACGACTGGAAATCGTGTGCTCGTTGAAAGACGGGACGCGGGTTCGAATCCCGCCCTCTCCGTATCTTTGAAAATATAAACGTCCTTTGAAAAGATTATCACGAAATCACGGAATTTGGAAAATACGAAAAACAACTGGTTTTTTAATTCTAAAAGGTTTCAGATTTTCGTTTTGTCAACTAACGGATTCGTGTTTTCATGACTGAAGTGCTTTTGATGTATTTTTTTCTTGACAAATAAATATTTCGCGATAGAGTCTTCTGAAAGGGAGGATTTATAGAAATCTTTTAAGGTATGTAAGTTAAGGAAAATGATTACTTATGTGCCTTATGAGATTTTAATTTATTAGGGGTAATCTGTCTCCGTTGGCTAACGGATGATGGATGAATTACCCCTATATCTTTTATAATGATAGAGGGCGTGAGAGTAAAAAAATTACGGGTGATTCCGGATGAGCGAGGAAGGTTAATGGAGATATTGAGGTCGGATGATGAATTATTTCAAGAATTTGGACAGGTGTATATGACTACTGCATATCCTGGTGTGGTAAAGGGATGGCACTATCATAAGGTGCAGTTTGATAATATGACTTGCATTCAGGGGATGATGAAAATTGTGCTTTATGACGGAAGAGAAGATTCGAAAACCTGCGGAGAAGTGCAGGAGTTTTTTGCAGGAGAACATAATCCTATACTTATTCATATTCCTCCTTATGTGTATCATGGGTTCAAATGCGTGAGTGAAGAAGAGGCAATTGTGGTAAATGTTCCAACTAAAGTTTATGATTACGAAAAGCCAGATGAATTTAGAGTAGACCCTCATAAAAATGATATACCTTATGATTGGGAAATAAAAGATGGATAAGGATTAGAAGATTGAAAGATTGCAGATTACAGATTGTAAATCACAGATTGGAGATTGCGATTGTAGAGCTTGAGAGTTTAAGGATTTAAAAGTAAATCAACTATGAACTTATTAGTAACAGGAGGAGCAGGTTTTATTGGGAGTAATTTTGTTAATATGGTATTGAAGGAGCATCCGGAGGTAAAGGTTACTGTTCTTGATGCTTTGACATATTGTGGGAATTTAGATAATTTTCCACAGAATGTATGGGAAAACAAGAATTTTTCATTTTGTCAGGGTAATATTCTGGATAGAGATTTAGTTTTTGATTTAATGAAGGACCAGGATGAAGTTGTCCATTTTGCTGCCTTTACTCATATAGACCGCTCAATTGACCTCTCTGACCCATTCATTGATACAGACTTTAAGGGAACACATATTTTGCTTGAGGCAATAAGGAAGTATCCAGTTCGCCGATTTGTGCATATATCAACATCAGAGGTCTATGGGAGTGCTCAAAAAGTTCCAATGGATGAATCTCATCCACTCAATCCTCAATCTCCTTATGCAGCGGCTAAAGCTGGTGCTGACAGACTTGTATATTCGTATTTCTTGACTTACGGGCTTCCAGTAGTAATTATTCGTCCATTTAATGCTTATGGTCCCAATCAATATCCGGAGAAACTAATTCCCTTTTTCATAACGAATACGATTTTGGATAAGAATTTATTAATTTATGGAAATGGCAAAAACACAAGAGATTGGACTTATGTCAAGGATTGTGTTCGTGGGATATGGAAAGTGCTCCAAGCTCCGAGTATAGAAGGAGAAGTAATAAATTTAGGTTCAGGAAAAGAAGTAGATGTGGTTGGTATAGCGGAAGTTATACTGGAGGAGTTTAGAGTTCAGAGTTCAGAGTTCAGAGTTGAAAGTTCAAAGAGTGAAGAGTTAAAAGTGAAAAGTTCTAAAATGGAATTTATTGGAGACCGTCCGGGGCATGTAAAAAGATTAATTGCGAGCTATGATAAAGCTGAAAATATTCTTGATTGGCATCCTGAAATTGAATTTGAGGAAGGACTTAAGCGAACCATAACATGGTATATGGATAATACAGAATGGTGGGAGAAGATAAGAGAAAAGCCGGAATTTAAGAACTTTGAGAAGTTGTGGTATGATAAGTTAAAAGTGAAAAGTGAAAAGGTTAAAGTTTAGAGGTTGGGAGAATTAAAATGATTGTATTATTGTTTTTATTAATGGTACCTCCTGTTCCTGAGGATTACAGGTTGCAGATAGGAGACGAAATAGCGGTAACTGTATCAGGAAAGATGAATTTCACTTATTCTCAGAAGATTTCGCCTGAAGGTAATGTTTTTATTCAATCAGGTGGATTAGCTTTATGGAGTCCGGGGAAAGGAGAGATTGTTCCGGCGGGTGCGACAGTTTTAGGAATAGTGAAAGTACTTAACCTCACATCAGAAGAGGCAACAGAGGTAGCAAAAAAAGAGTTCAGGAAGTATTTCAAGAATATAAATGTTTCTATAACACTTGTGGGGTTTGACGATGTTGTGTATGTAGAGGGTGCGGTTGTATCTCCGAGGGCGTATCCATTTTTCCCGGGTAGGACAGCAAGAGATTACATAGGATTAGCAGGTGGACCACTCAAGTCGGGTAATCTTAAAGATATGAAAATTATAACTCCTGAGAATAAAGTTATTAATGGTGATTTAGATGCTGTTCCACCAAGAAATTCTGTGATAAAAGTGCCTCAAAGCAAGATTTATGACTGGAAAGACTATGTTGCAATATTAGGTGGTATTTCATCAATTGTATATTTTATTACCTTGGCAAAAGACATATGGTGGGAGCCAAAATAACAGGAAATGCCTAAAAGTTCAAAAATCCTGAATTTTTAGGTGGTTGAAAGTTGAGGATGCTGAATGGAGAATAAATCTGGCACAAGAGATTATATTCGTGTATTGGTGAAGTGGAGAAGGCTTATTTTCTGGGATGTATTTATTGTTATTTCGGCTGCTGTAGCTATTTCTCTTATCCTTACAGAGAAATATACATCTCGTGCTTCTCTTTTACCTCCTCTTCCTGGAACAGAGTTTTTAGGGAGTGACGTAACAGGTGCTTTAGCAGGGTTTGGACTTAGAGGGGCTCTTGGGATGTCTACTCCTTCTGATTTATTTGCGAAGATTTTGGAATCAGAAAAAGTAAAAGATAAAGTTATTGAAAATTGCAATTTAAGAGAAGTTTATAAAGCAAAAACAATAAGAGCTACCTATAGTATGCTTGATGAAGATACTGATATATCAGTAAGTCCTGAGGGTATAATTATTATAGCGACGACATCAGAATCTCCTCTTCTTGCAAAACGTATGGCAGATTCATATATAAAAGGTCTGGATGAGATAAACAGGGATTTAGTTATGAGTATAGGAAAACGTAATCGCGTTTTTCTTGAAGGCAGGTTAGAAGAAGTGAGGGAGAATCTTGAATTAGCGGAGGAGTCTCTGAAAAAATTTCAAGAGAAGCATAAAACCATATCAATAAAAGATGAGATACTTCCTATTCTTGCATCAATAAGTGAGTTAAGGGCTAAGATTCTTGCTAATGAAGTCCGATTAGGTATTTTGAGTGAATATACTACAGAAAAGAATCCTGAAGTGGTTAAGGTAAAATCTGAATTGTCGGAACTCTATAAAAAATTGAGAGTAATGGAATATGAAGGAAGTGATAATCATTTTGGAGTTGGATTTTCTATTCCTTTAAAAAAAGTCCCGAGTGTTCAATTAGAAGTTGCGAGATTTACTCGCGGTGTTCTTGTTCAGCAAAAGTTATTTGAGTTACTTATAGAGCAATATGAAAAAGCAAAACTCCAAGAGGTAAGAGATACACCGACAGTTAATGTGCTGGAAGAAGCAAGAGTTCCTGAACGCAAAAGTTATCCGAGACGGAGGATTATAGTAATGACTGCTTTTGCAATCTCGCTTGGAGGGGGGATTCTCTTTGCATTTCTCTTGAATTGGGTAGAAGAACTTCCTGCTGAGGAGAAAAAGAAATGGCAGGAAATATGGAGGACGCGGAGAAAAGAATATGATTGAACAACGGATTCACTCTGACTTATCGGAACGAGTAAAAAACAAGCAAGCGAAAGTTGGGATAGTAGGATTAGGATATGTAGGACTACCTCTTGGTGTTTATTTTGCAAGCAATGGATACGAGGTTTTGGGTTTTGACATAAAATGTGAACGTGTAAATCTTATAAATCAAGGCAAAAGTTACATCCGTGATGCAAAAGGGTCGGAACTTAGTCGTTTGGTTAAATCAGGGAAAATAAGTGCTACCTGGGATTATGAGAAGGTACGGGAATGTGATGTTATCCAAATTTGTGTGCCTACACCTGTAAATATAAACAAAGAGCCCGATGTCTCTTATATAGTTGGGACTACGGAGGAAATTTCCAAGAGACTCAGGAAAGGGCAACTTATTATTCTGAAGAGCACCACTTTTCCAAAAACTACAGAGAGTGTTGTCCTTCCAATACTTGAGCGTTCAGGACTTCGTGTTGGTCGGGACTTTTTTCTTGCATTTTCCCCGGAGCGAATAGACCCGGGTAATGAACAATTTACGATTGATAATACTCCGACAGTTGTTGGAGGAGTTACTCCTCAGTGTACTAAACTCGCAGTGCTTCTTTATAAAAATGCTGGTTCTAAAGTTGTAGCAGTGAGTTCCGCGAGAGTAGCTGAGTTAACTAAATTGCTTGAAAATACTTTCAGGAATGTAAATATAGCACTTATGAATGAACTTGCTCAGTTATGCGAGCGTATGCACATAAATATATGGGAAGCAATAGATGCGGCAAGCACAAAACCATTTGGATTTATGCCATTTTATCCAGGACCCGGAGTAGGAGGACATTGCATTCCAATTGACCCATATTATCTTTCCTGGAAGGCAAGAGAATATGATTTTCATACCTCTTTCATTGAATTGTCTGCCAAAGTGAATGAAAATATGCCTTATTATGTGGTAAATAAGATTGTTGAATCATTAAGTAATGCAGGGGTGTGTCCCGGCAAAGCAAAGGTTTTGGTACTTGGAATTGCGTTCAAAAAAGATGTTGATGATTTAAGAGATTCTCCAGCTCTCAAAATAATTGAAATTTTAGAAGGAAAAGTTGGAAAGGTTTTTTATAATGACCCTTACATAAAAAGCACAGTAGTAAATAATAAAAAGTATACTTCTACACCTATTGATAACTTAACTCTTAACTCTCAACTCTCAACTCACGATTCATCCACAGGATCCGATGGACGATCCACGATTCACGACTTTGATTGTGTTCTGATAGCTACAGGACATTCAGTATATGATTACAAGAAAATAGTAAAGAATGCCAATCTTGTGGTAGATGCAAGGAATGCAACCAAGAACTTAAAAGGAGGCAATATAGTAAAGCTTGGTTGTTAGTGAAGTCAACAATTTTATTTAGTCCACAATCCACAGATAAGTATATTTTTTACTACTATACTTCTCGCTCCATTTTTCACTTTAAACTTTTAACTATATGGAAAAAACAATCGCGAAAACACGAAAAGGTAAGACCGACAAAGGTTTTATATTATAATAATATAGAAAATTTAGTGTTTCCAATATTTCGTGCTTTCGTGATGAATTTTTAGTTATAGATGAAGAAAATTCTTATGATTATAGGAACGCGTCCAGATACTATAAAAATGGCACCAGTTATTAAAGAGATTGAGAAGTCCCAAGCAAAATCAATCGTTGTAGTTACTGCTCAACATAGAAAATTGCTTGACCAGGTACTGGAAGTTTTTTCTATAAAGCCAGACTTTGACCTTGATATAATGAAAGAGAATCAAGACCTTTATTGGACTACCATTCAAATTCTTCAAAAGTTAAGAGATATACTCAAAGAAGTAAAACCAGATATTGTATTTGTTCAGGGAGATACTACTACAACATTTGTGGGTGGACTTGCGGCTTTTTACGAGAAAATTCCTATTGGACATATAGAAGCAGGTTTAAGGTCAGGCAATAAGTATAGTCCCTATCCGGAAGAGATGAATCGGAAATTCACAGATACGCTTGCTGATTTTTGCTTTGCTCCAACTCAAATTGCTTGGGAGAATTTGCTTCGTGAGGGAATACCACAAGAGCGAATATGGATAACAGGGAACACCGGGATTGATGCACTTTTTATGGTGTTAAATAAAGATTACAGATTTAAAGATAAAAGATTAAAAGAGATAATAGAGTCTGGGAAAAAGATAGTTTTGGTAACTGCACATCGGCGAGAAAATTTTGGTGGTGGCGGGCTACGCAACATTTGTCAGGCACTTCTTGAGTTAAGAGAAAAGTTTAAAAAGATTGAGATAGTTTATTCGGTGCACCCTAATCCAAATGTCCGAAAGCCAGTTTATGATATATTAGGTAATTCTCCTCAGATTTATTTGATAGAACCGCCCGAGTATCTTTGTTTTTGTAATTTAATGAAGCATTCCGACCTGATATTAACTGATTCTGGTGGTATTCAAGAAGAAGCTCCATCACTTGGCAAGCCAGTTCTTGTGATGAGAGAAGTTACTGAGAGAGTGGAAGGAATAACTGCAGGAACTGCAATTTTAGTTGGTACTGACCGTCAAAAGATTGTTCAAGAGGCATCTTTACTTTTAACAGACAAGAAGAAGTATGGAATGATGTCAAAACTCTCAAATCCTTATGGAGATGGGAAGGCAAGCCAGAGGATAATAAATATTATACTTGAATCTTTATAATACAATGAGTTTAGGAATTACACAAAAACGAGTATGGATAGTTTTGATTGCTATGCAACTTCTTCTTTTGTGGACTTTCATTTCCCTTAAACCCATATATGTGATTACTGTTGTCTTAGGAATAGGTTGCCTTCTTTATCTTTTATGGGGTAGCGACCAGTTATCAAGAGCGATTCTTTTAACAATTGTTGTTTCAAGCATTATGTTGCAAACTTCTCGGAAATCTCTTTTTAGAGTAGAAGAACTACCGTTCATTTTTGTGGTTGGGTTTTTCCTGTTTAATAGATTGCTTGGGAGTAAGTCTGATAGCAAGATAGGACCTACTGGTTGGTGGCTTGTTCTTTTTCTCGGTGCGGTAACATTAAGTGCAGGAGTGGGAATATTTAATGGAAGGTCATTTAGTAAAATTGGAGAAGAATTGGCGGTATATTTTTACTACTTGCTGTTCTTTTTTATAATAGAAGCTGACCTTGACGAGCGATGGATAAAGTACTTTATTTATGCTATTATTGGCACTGCTTTTATAGTAAGTCTTGAGTATATTGGAATACTCCACATTTATCAAGGTAAAATAAGATGTGCTACTGACCAACAAGTTCTTTTTAATATAGCTATTCCTTTGGTAGTAAGTGGGTTGCTTTATGAAAAGAGAAAACGGGTGCATGTTTTATTGACCATATTTTTGGTGCTAATGGGTTTTGCGGTTTTTCTAACTTTAACTAGGATGCTCTGGGCATCTGTTCCGCTTTCTGTTCTCCTTATTCTCTTTATTTATTTGTGTCGAGAAAAGGCATCTTTAAGGCAATTCTTATATGCCGGAGTGGGAGTTGCTGTTGTAGTAATGTTTTCATTTCTGCCAACAAAGAAGTTATTAACAAGACAAGTAACATTGAAACAAGCGGTTCAGGGTAGAGTTGCAACATTTAAGCGATTGAAATTAGACCAATCACTTTTAGGAAGGTTAGAACTTGCTTCTTATGTCTTGCCCAGAGTCCACAAGCATCCAATGGTTGGAACCGGGTTAGGAGATAAGGTATTCTATAAAACTATGTCACCTGGAGCAGTAGTTGCTTACTCTTCTGTAGGGAGTTACAATTACATATATTCTGTTCCACCTTGCAGAGCTCCTATCAAGTGGCTTGATGTTTCATATCTTAATGTGTTGTGGAAAGCGGGTATAATTGGGCTTTTCTTTTTCATTGGACTGTATACCGTGTTTATTAAACGATGTCTCTTTGTGTTTAGGAATGCCACAAATGATTTTGAAAGATGGTCAAGTTTAGGTATTTTTGTTGGGTTTATTGCGCTATTATCTACAGGGTTTTTATCAGCAGTTCTTGTTGGTTATCGATTTAATTTTACCTGGGCAGCTCTGATGGGAATAATTGAGCTTCAAGCTCAAAGAATAGAAAGGAATAGAGCATTAAATTGCAATGAGAGTTAAATTAAGACATTAACTTACAAAAGGAAAGAATGGTTTTATTAACACTTATTCTTGTTTTTATACAAGAAATAATAATAGATGATTTTCTTGTAAATGACGACACGAGCGGAGGGTGTCTACAATGGCGCTCGTCAGTTTCAATTAATAGGGATGGGAATTTTATTGTAGCATGGGCGGATTTTAGGAGCACAGATTACGATGGAGATATATATTGTCAGAGATATACTGAAGGCGGTAATCCTATAGGTGAAAATTTCAAAGTAAATAACGATAGTGGAGGTCCATATTGGAATCCTTATTGGTTGCAGATTCGTCCTATCGTTGCTAATTTTGAAGGAGAAAATTTTGTGATAGTATGGGAAGATTGGAGAAATGGTGAACCTGATATTTATGGACAAATATATGACTCAATAGGTATGTGTAGAGGAATTAACTTCAGGGTAAATGATGATTACAATTCAAAGCAACAATTTTATCCTTGGGTTTCAATGTCAATATCTACTTTTGTGGTTGTGTGGGAAGATTGGAGAAATGGCAATGCAGATATATATGCACAGATATATGACTCATTAGGTACAACTAAAGGAATAAATTTTAGGATAAATGATAATATTGGTTCGAGTAATCAGTTGGGTGTATCAGTTTCAATGTCTGATTCTGGAAGTTTTGTAGTGGTATGGGAAGATTGGAGAAATGGTGATGCAGATATATATGGGCAATTGTATGATTCAAATGGAAGTCCTGTTGGCTCAAATTTTAAAGTAAATGCGAATTTCAATTCAAGCTCTCAGCAAAGACCTACAATCTCAAGTGATAGTTTAGAGAATTTTATTGTAGTATGGGAAGATTGGAGAGATGGAAATGCAAGTATTTACGGAAAGATATATGATGGAGCAGGTAATTCGTTAGTTGAGGATTTCAAGATAAGTAAAGGCGAGAAGCCATCTGTGTGGATGAATGATAGAGAAGATTTTGTAATAGTATGGGAAAAAGGGACTGATGGAATATATGGGAGAATATATAATCTTGCTGGAGTTCCTCAAGCCGAAGAGTTTAAAATAAGTTCAGATGTAAGTGATAAATTGGACCCGAGAGTGACAATAAATGAGGAAATTATAGTAACATGGACAGACTATAGGGAAAACAATCCAGATATTTATGGACAGAGATTTAACTTATCAGGAGTTCCTCAAGGTTCTAATTTTAAAATAAATAATGATGGAGCTTCATCGTATCAGGACTTTCCCGCGATTGGGATGGATAGCACAGGTAATTTTGTAATAATATGGTACGATTACAGAAATGGATCCCGAGGTCCATATAATGACCCGGATATCTATGGACAAAAATATAATAAGTCCGGAGAGCCTTGTGGCTCTAACTTCAGAATAAATGATGACGGAACTCAACATGCTCAATTGTTCCCTTCTCTTTCTATGAACCGAAATGGAAATTTTATTGTCGTCTGGCAAGATAATCGGCAAGGAACACATCATATTTATGGCCAAAAATATAATGAGTTCTGTCAACCAACAGGAGTGAATTTCAAGGCAAGTAGTATTTCAGGTAGTAATGCGTGGCCGGGGGTTTGTATAAATGACTCAGGAACCACAGTGGTAGTATGGCAGAATTACAACTATTCTTATTGCAGTGTCTGGGGACAGAGATATAATTTGGCAGGAGAGCCACTTGGAGGAAACTTTAAAATTCACAGTGATGTAGAATCAGAAAAGATGCTCCCTTGTGCAGGAATTTCTTCTTCCGGAAGTTTTGTAGTAGTATGGATTGATTATCGTTCTACTTCTGGGGGAGTAGGTCTTTATGCACAAAGATATGACGAGTTTGGAAATCCTTTAGGCGAGAATTTTAAGGTTAGTGATACTACATCTCCCAATTGGTCATTTTCTTCTATCGCAATGCATAAATCCGGTTCTTTCATTATTTGCTGGATGGATACACGTAATGAAGATTGGGATATTTATGCGCAAATTTATGATAGTCTGGGAACACCTTTGGATAAAAATTTTAGGGTCAATGATGATGTTGGTTCATCTGAACAAAATAACCCCTCTGTCGCTATAGATGAACTAGGAAGATTTATTGTTACCTGGACCGATTTTAGAAATGGTACTCTAAACATTATGGCACAAGCCTATTCTCCTGATGGAACTCAACTTGGCACAAATACTCAAGTAAATACTAACGCCTTCTGGGGTAATCACCAGTGGGCGTGGGAATCTGTTGCTACAAATGGTGATTTGATTGCCTTTACCTGGATTGATAATCGCAGACTTAAAGGGTGGGATATATACGCAAGACTTACAGATTGGGAGAATTTTTTTGTAGAGGAGCTTACACAAGAGAAAAAGCCTGTTTGCTCTCTTCATGTTTATCCAAATCCTTGCAGGGGAAGATTTAATGTTTTCCTTGCTGAGCCGAATTATATAGAGCTTTATGATATATCTGGGAAACTTTATAAAAAAATAGGCAAATTAGAAGAAGGTAAACAATTTATAAATAATAAAGAAATTCCAAACGGTATTTACTTTTTAAAAGTAAAAGGTACTTCTATCTCTCAAAAAATTGTAATATTAAGATAGTGGTTAATAAAAATATTCATCAACTAATAATTGGGAGTGGATATTCTTTATTTGCATTGGTCGCAGTTAAAGGTGTTGATGTCGTAAGCTCAATGATAGTAGCTCGTCTACTGGGTCCGCGGAACCTTGGAATGTTTGCAATTATTAAATATCTGCTGGAGCTTCTTTGTTTATTCACTGCTCTGGGGATTCCTACTGCGATGGTTAAATTTCTTGCCGAGTCTGATGCTGGGGCACAAGCCATAAGTAACAAGTTACAAATAACAAGTAGTAAGTCACAAGTTGTATCTACATCTCTTGTTTCAATGTTAATCCCAACTTTTCTTACCTGTGGAATAGTTTTCTGGATTTCAGACCTTATTGCCCAGAATATATATCACGAGCTTTCTCTTGGATTATTAATTCGAATTTCTGTTGGCACACTTTTTGCAATGACCTTACTTATGTTTGGCACTTCAGTTCTGCAAGGATTGCAAGAAATAAAAAAGATATCTATAGCAAGAATACTCAATTCTGTACTGGGACTTCCTGTAGTTATTTTTCTTGTGTATTATAGTGGTTTAAAAGGAGCTGTTATAAGCAGGGCAATGGTGGCTTTGATAGGAATTATTGTAATTGGCTGGATTTTTATTCACGGCTCACGATTCACGATTGATGGTTCACTGTTCACAATAGACAGGAGTTTTCTGAAGAGACTATTAAATCTTGCTTTCCCTACTTTCATTTCTGGATTAGTTATGGTTCCTGCCTTATGGATTATGACTACACGGCTCTCTATAACTAAAGGGTTCGCACAGGTAGGGTTTTTTAATGTCGCATATGCTCTAATGCAGATAATTCTCTTTATCCCTATCGCAGTTGGGATACCATTTGTCCCAAAAATTTCTCAACTCAATACAGGTGAACCAGAGGCAATAAGTTCTATTATGTTTACCTCCATTTACTCTGTAGGAATTATAACACTATCAATATCAATGGTCTTTGCTATATTTTCCAAGAATATTTTGTTGCTCTTGTACGGAGCTGAGTATTTAGATGCATGGAGCATTTTAATTCCACTTGCCACAGCGTCCTTTCTCGCATCCCTGGGATATATTATAGGTTACTATTTAATTGGCATTGGGAAAATGTGGATTGGAGTAGCTTTTAACCTTATATGGTTTGTAATTTTAATAGGTTCTTCAATCCCACTTATATCACTCTATTCTGCAAAAGGATTGGGAATTGCATACTTGGGCTCTTATACCATAGCAACTCTGATTATGCTCTTATTTATTAAGAAAACATTGAATTTGAAACTTACCCCTTTAATATGGTTAGTAATTTCAGGACTGGTATTTACAAGCATAAGCTATCTGATTGTAAATTATCTTCATGGCAGTAAATTTTTATTGAGTTCTGGCTTGTTCTTAATAACATTTCTGATGTTTCAATATTATACTTGCCCAGTAAAGGGTAGGTTGCTTGCTACATTTAAAAGCGTTTTGGGTTCTCATCAATAGTAAGAAATGGAAAAACCTACAATTTTATTTTTTTCAGCTCTTACTTTTGGACATGTACTTAGTGGTAGAACAGAGGCTATAGGCCGAGCATTTGCCAAGAAAGGATTCAAAGTAATATTTGTGGAATTTCCTATTTCTCTTAAAGGATTTTTGAGAAGCCCGATTCGGGGAAATATTAGACAATTCCTTTTCCCAAAAGTGAGAATTCGGGAACAGATAATAGTTATCCCTCAAATCCCTGCGTTACCATTTGGAAGATTTGAATTCATAAAAGCTATGAATAGAACACTTGTTAGTTTATGGATTAGAAATGTTTTAACATCTATTATTGGAACAAACGAAATAAGTATTGCTCTTGTATCTACTTCTTGGTGGTATCCTATAATTAAACATCTTAATATCACGAGAGTTTATTACGATTGTATTGATGATATTTCTGTGTTATGTAATCCGAGAGACTTCCCTGCTTATAAAAAATGGGAAGAAAAATTTATCAAGACTTCAAGTGCTGTATTTGTGATATCTTCTATTCTTTACGAACGTGTTTTGAGTATAAACCTGAAGCAAAAGGTTGTTCTTCTTCCAAACGGTGTAGATGCTGATGGGTTCAAAAATAAAGCGGAGAATTTTCCTATTCCTGAAGACATTGTATCAATAAAAAAACCTGTCGTTGGTTATATTGGTGGACTTTCACCCTGGATAGACATGGAATTAATAGCTTATTGTGCAAAATGTTTGAAGAATTGGTCTTTCGTGTTGGTAGGACCCGTTACTTCTTATGGGATAGAGAAAGGAGTGAAAAATATTCCTAATGTGTATTTACTGGGTCCAAAACCTTATAAATATATTCCCTCTTATATAAAGGCATTTGATGTATGTTTGATTCCTTTTAAAGTTGATAAAATGGGTGATCCATCAGACCCGTTGAAACTTTATGAATATCTTTCAATCGGGAAACCTGTTGTTTCCACAGCAATTGCCCAAATAAAGAAATTGAGTGATATTGTATATATTGGAGGGGATAAGGATAGTGTTGTGAAAAAGATAGAGGAAGCATATAAGAAAAGGAATGACAATATAAATAATAGATGCCAATATGCATTGCAAAATTCATGGACCAACAAAACAAACGAAATGATAAAGCAATTTAATTTATGAAATATAAAAATATGGATAATAGACCTGTATTATCTATTTGTATTGTGAATTACAAAGTTGAAGACTTACTGAGAAAATGTTTGAATTCAATCTATGAAAGTATTTCCTGCATAGCTTTTGAAACTATTATAGTTGATAACAACTCAGGAGATGGCAGTGTTGAAATGATAAAGAGTATATTCCCACAAGCAAATTCAATTGAAAACTTAGAAAATGTAGGATTTTCCAAAGCAAACAATCAAGCTATTTCTATTGCTAATGGAAAATATATTTTACTTCTTAACCCGGATACTATTGTTAAACATCACGCTATAGAAAAAATGGTGAAATTTATGGAGAATCATCAAAGTGTTGGAATATTAGGATGCAAACTCTTGAACTCTGATGGGTCAAAAAAAATTCAATGGACTTCTTGTGGTAGCTTCCCTACTCTTTTTAATGTTTTCCTTTGGCAATCATTACTTGAAAAATTATTCTATAAAAATAGAATATTTGGAATGCGCCAAATGACATATTGGCAAAGAGATACAAATAAGGAAGTAGATTGGATATCCGGTGCATGCATGCTAATTAGACGAGAAGTAATAAATGATATTGGTTTGCTTGATGAGAGTTTTTTCTCATATTTTGAGGACACGGATTTTTGCTATCGCGCTAAAAAAAAGAAGTGGATTGTGTATTTTTTAGCAGATGTGGATATTATTCATATTGGTGGACAAAGTTGGAACAATATACACAAAAAAGCCATTGAAAATAAACTCGAAAACATTCATAGGTTCTTTATTAAATGCTATGGAGAACTTCCTGCTTTTATGTGTGAATTGCTCATATTATATGGTTCGCTCTTAAGAAGCTGTATTTGGACAATCTTTTTTCTAATCAAGAGAGATATTCGGTATAAGAGAAAATTGGAAGAACACAAGGAAATTATAAAATGGTACATAAAAAATATATTTTTATCAGGAAAGATTTTATTGTAGGAAATCTTGCGTGGGAGAGAAGTTGAAGATAGCCATTGATGCGCGTCCAGCAGCTGATGCAAAAGCAGGAATTAGCCGATTTGTGTTAGAATTGATCAAAGCAATGAGAAAAATTGATTCGGAGAATACATATATTTACTATACCGATAAGAAAATTGCATTATTAAACTCGCTTAATTCACGCAAAGCATGGGCATCTACAGAGAATCATATAATCGGTGATATTTGGGAGCAAATAAAATTGCCTATCGACCTTTATGGAGAAAAAGTTGATATATATCACGGAACTACAGGAAGGTTGCCAAGATTACGGATGCGCACAAAATATGTAGTAACAATTCATGACTTGAATCCATTGAAATTTAGCAATTCCAACACTCATACCTATAATTGCTATATGAGTATCTTGTTAAAACAATCGGTGAATGTTGCAGACAAAGTTATAGCGATTTCCAATACTACAAAAAATGATATTATGGAATTGTTACATATCCCGGAGGAGAAAATAAAAGTGATTTATCAGGGAGTTGACAAATATTGGAAACCAGTGAATTCTGTATCGCAACTTGCTATTAGGAAGAAATATAACATTTCAACACCCTACATCATTGCTGTGGGTAATCTGGAACCAAAGAAGAATTTTCCTCGACTATTCTCAGCTTTTTCTATTCTCAAGGATAACAAGAAAATGAAGGAACAGTTAGTTATTGTGGGACCTGAGGGCTGGAGTACAAAAAGTATTTTGGATAGCGCCCGTAGGATTAGCCCTGACATTATCTTTACTGGATATATTAGCGATTATGAATTGCAGATACTTTATAGCGGAGCTGAATTATTTGTTTTCCCTTCACTATATGAAGGCTTTGGCTTACCGCTACTGGAAGCGATGGCCTGTGAAGTGCCTGTGATAGCATCTAATTCTTTGGCAATCCCAGAGATAGCTGGGGATGCTGCACTCTTTTTTGACCCTACAAACATAGAGGAAATAGCAGAAACAATAGAAAAAGTAATTAGTAATGAGGAATTGAGAAAAGAACTTATTCAAAAAGGGATTAATCGTGTAAAGCAATTTTCATGGGAAAAAACTGCGAAGGAAACACTTAACCTATACAAAGAAATATGCGAATCATGAATGTAATTATCATCTTCTTATTTGACACAATCTTATTCTCGTTAATAAGCTCAACTTGTTTGGGGAGTGCCTTAAATAAAATAGATTATATTGAAGGACTGAATGTGAGGATTTTTTTGAATACTACGTCCGATTGGACACAAATAGAATTTGCAAATGTACCTGTGTGTCTTATAGAAGATAAAGTTACGAAATCCGCCTCTTCTCTTAAACTCAAGAAGTTTTATATTGTGAAATCATCTTATGATTCTACAGAAGTAGAAGTAAATTATAGGATATTTATAAAAGATTTACAGAAACAAGAAGATATTATTCTTTACATCAAAAAAGGGAATATCGGAAAAACAACAGTTACTTTCCTAAACGAGGACCAAGTAATTGGCCAATTTGAGAACAACTTAAACATTGCAGGAGACCCCACAAATAAAAAAACTCTTTTAGTAAAGAAAGATTTCTTTCATTCTTGCAAGCTTGTCAAACAACAAATCATTTATCCTGAGTGTCCGAAGTTAGTAATGGCATTTTACTACCCGTGGTATGAAAATCCAGAGGGCCCGCACAAGAGATGGTTCCACTGGGAGCCGGACAAACATTATGCATCTGTGCATACACCTACTCTGGGTTACTATGATTCAGCGGATACTATGGTAATTAGAAAACATATAGAATTTGCTGAACTAGCTGGAATTGATGGATTTATCATCTCCTGGTGGGGTCAAGAGACACCTTCTGACACAGTGACATCCAAAATTTTTGAAATAGCAGAAAAGACAAATTTTAAAGTAACTATTTATTATGAGCAAGCCGATAAATTGGAGGATGTCGTTAACGATATAAAGTACCTACTAAAAAAGTATGGGAGATTCTCTTCTTTTCTACAAATACAGGAAAAACCAGTAATTTTTTATTATGGGCGAACTATTAACAAATTTACCCTTAAAGAATGGAAAGAGATATTTTCTCAACTTAGAGAAAGTGAATTGCATACCTGCAATATAGCTGAAACTATGGGAGTTGGAATACTATCTGTTTTTGATGGATTGCATATTTATAATAACATGGATTTCAAATCTCTTGCCGTACTTAATCAAAGTCTTAGTGGAACAGCATACATTCAGGGAAAGATTTTTGGAGCTACGGTGATTCCTGGGTATAATGATACACTTGTGAATTCTCCCGGGGCAGTGGTAGAGAGACTTGACGGGAAATATTATTCTCAAGCATGGAAATCAGCTCTGACAAGTAATCCAGATATTATACTAATTACATCATTTAATGAATGGCATGAAGGAACTGAAATAGAACCAAGTCAAGAATATGGGATGAAATATTTGAATATAACAAGAAAATATACAGACATTTTTAAAACTCGCAAAAATGAGAATAGGAATTGACGCAAGAGGGATATATAAAGAGTTAGATGGAATTGGGAGATTTGGGATGAATCTTTTGAAAGAACTGGCAAGGATAGACGACTTTAATGAGTACATTATTTATAAAAATTCATCCATAAATTCAATTGTTAATAAGAGTAACTTTACCGAAAAGATAATTAACATTCCGAGATTTACAATACGAGAACAAATCATAATGCCTGCAATACTTAAAAGAGATAATTTAGATATTTTTCATTGTTTGCATAATGTTTTGTCGATTTTTTATCCGAAGAAATCTATAGTTACAATTCAGGACATTATGGTTACGAGATTCCTATGGTTTTATGAAGCACTTCCCCGGATAAAGAAATATACAGGGCTTTTTTATTTTAAGCTATTTGTTAAATTAAGCGTAGAAAAGGCAGACAAGGTAATAGTAACTTCAAAATTTACAAAAAAAGAAGTTATGCGACATTTAAATGTTAAAGATGAAAAGCTTAAGATTTGTGGAGCAGCAGTTGATAGTGCATTCAAACCTTTTAATGACGAAGCTCTTCTGAATGCTGTACTTGAAAAATATGGGATTTGTAATCCTTTTATTTTACATGTAAGTAATCTTAAACCTTACAAAAATCTGAGGAATTTAATTTATGCCTATAAGCTACTTTCCCAGAAGAAAAGCAGATATCCTAAATTAGTTATTGCAGGACATCACAAGAAATATGGAACCCAAATCAAAGAATTTACCGAGAAAGTTGGGCTTAAAGAGAAAATAAATTTTGTTGGGTATGTAGACAAAAATGATTTGCCTATATTAATGAGTAAGTCGCTTTGTTTCATTTTTCCATCTATATATGAGGGTTTTGGATTGCCTGTCTTAGAAGCAATGGCTTGTGGCACCCCGGTAATTACTTCAAATACTTCTTCACTTCCAGAAATAGCAGGCGAAGCTGCTATTTTGGTTAATCCATACGATACAAAAGAAATTGCAGATGCAATTGAAAATCTGCTCTCCAATGAAAAACTTAGAAAGGAGTTAATTTCTAAAGGTCTTGAGCAAGTTAAACTCTTCTCCTGGGAAAAATGTGCAAAAGAGACATTGAAAGTATATCAAGAAGTGTATAATTAGAATGAATATTTTAATGCTTAATCCCCCATTTAAAGGGAGGTTTTCAAGGGAACAACGTTCTCCTGCTATTACAAAGTCTGGAACTCTGTATTATCCTATGTGGCTTGCTTACGCTACAGGTATGCTTGAACAAGAAAATTTCAATGTGAAGCTTATAGACGCACCTGCCTCCGGCATAAATGAACAAAAAGTTATTGAAATCGCAAGTGGATTTAATCCTTCTCTCATTGTGATTGATACCAGCACCCCAAGTATATATAACGATATAAGAATTGGAGAAACTCTCAAACAACTCTTAACTCTTAACTCTCAACTCTCAACTCCCATAATTGTTTTGGTCGGACCGCATGTTTCTGCTACTCCTGATGAGACACTAAAATATAGTAATAATGTTGACATTGTTTGTAGAGGCGAGTATGATTATACAATAAAAAATATTGCACGAAATATAGAACAAGGTGAGAGTTTTGATAAGATTAATGGAATAAGTTTTAGAAAAAATGGAGAGATTATACGCAATCCTCCTCAGGAATTTATTAAGGATTTAGATGCTCTGCCATTCGTATCCAAAATTTACAAATCTCATCTTGACCATACTCAGTATTTTTATGGCCACTCTCAGCATCCGATTGTGGCAATAATAGGTGGACGGGGTTGTCCTTATCAATGTATTTATTGCGTGTATCCTCAAACTTTTAGTGGTAGGTCTACTCGTTACAGGTCTATCAAAAATATCGTGGATGAACTTGAATTCATTACAAGCGAATTTAAGCCCTTGAGAGAAATAATGTTTGAAGATGATACATTGACTTTAAACCGTTCACGGTGTAAGAAATTTTGCGAAGAAATCCTAAACCGTAATATCAGAATTAAGTGGTCTGCGAATTCAAGAGCAGATGCAGATTTTGATACTCTCAAGCTTATGCATAAAGCAGGTTGCAGATTACTTTGTGTCGGTTTTGAGTCCGGAAACCAGAATATTCTTGATAGTATGCGCAAAGGAATCTCTCTTGAGAAAATGAAACAATTTGCTTCAGATGCTAAAAAAGCTGGTGTTCTCATTCATGGATGCTTTCTTGTAGGCAATCCAGGAGAAACAAAAAATACTATGCTCAAAACTCTTGAATTTGCAAAAGAGTTAAACCCAGATACTGCACAATTTTTCCCTATTATGGTATATCCGGGAACTGAGGCTTATAGATGGGCAAAAGAATCTGGACATCTCAGAACTACCAATTATAGTGATTGGCTCACGCTTGAGGGATTTCATAATTGTGTTGTAGATTACGAAAACCTGTCAAGTGAAGAGCTTGTGGAATTTTGTGATTATGCAAGGAGAGAGTTTTATCTTCGTCCTCGGTATCTTGTAAAAAAATCTATCCAAGTCATTAAAAATCCTCGTGAAGCCGGGAGAACTTTTAAATCATTGAAAACTTTTGCTAAACACCTTGTTAAAAATGCAAAATTTAGAGATTAATAGAAATTTGTGGAAACTAATAGAAATTCATGAAAAAACAAATAATTTCTACTTGATTTTTACAAATCTCTATAAATTTCTGCTTATTTGAGTTAAGATGAAGTTTCTATTTTGGATATCTTTTGGAATTTTGATATATATATATATCGGATATCCGTTACTTTTGCTTATTCTTTCAAAGATAAAAATGAATCCGCATAAAATAGATAAAAGCTTTTTTCCTCCTATCTCATTTATTATTCCTGCTCATAATGAGGAAGAAGTGATAGAAGCCAAGCTCAAAAATAGTTTGGCAATTGATTATCCAAATGAAGTTGAAATAATCCTTGCTTTAGATGGTTCAACAGACCGTACTCTTGAAATTGCATCACAATTTCCTCAGATAAATATAAAAAATTTTGAGTCCAGAGGTGGAAAAATGGCTGTATTGAACGAGGTAGTGCCTCAGACCAAGAATGAAATTATTGTTTTTACTGATGCGAATGCTTTATTCGCCCCTGATGTTTTCAAAAAACTCATTCCTCATCTTGCCAACTCTAATGTAGGATGTGTCGGAGGTGTAAAAAGTATAGTGGCTAATGGAAAAGTTGGAGAACATGAGGGTATTTACTGGAAATTTGAGAACTTCTTGAAGGAAAAGGAGAGTGCTATTGGCTCTTGCTTTGTAGATGGTGCAATATATGCTTTAAAAAAAGAGTTTTATCCGTTACCAAAAGATGACTGTATTATTATGGATGACTTTGCCGTTTCCTTAGGAGTTATAAATATGAATCAGAGAGTTGTTTTTGAGCCTGAGGCAGTTGCGTATGAGGGTGCTTCCTTAAATTCATGGGGTGAGTTTAAGAGAAAAGTGCGCATCCTTCAGGGAGCAATTACATCAATCCGTACTTTCTCTATTAGACCTGTGTGGTTCCAGATTCTCTCACATAAAATAGCAAGGTGGTCAACCTTTATATTTATGATTACTCTACTTATTTCAAATTTATTTATAAAACATCCATTCTATCAAATTTTTCTATTTTTGCAGTTATTCTTTTATGGACTTGCGATACTTGGGCTGGTGTTTGAATCTTTTCCACAGGATTCTGTGAATAAACACAAACCATTCCACAGGATTCTGCGAACAAATATTATTTATTTTCCTTTTTATTTTTGCCTTACAAGTTTAGCTCAAATTATTGGATTTTTTAAATACATTGGTGGGAAGAAGCATCCTCCATTTTGGGAAAAAATAAAGAGATAATGAGTTAACCACAAAGACCCAAAGGCGCAAAGGACACAAAGCACTTTTCCTATTCTTTTTCTTTGTGTCTCTGTGACTCTGTGGTGAATTTTCGTGTAAGATGAGACGAAAAAGCGATATATTACTTTTTCTAATGCCGATTATTTGGGATGCAATTCTCATAGGTATCTCTTTTCTATTTGCCTATTGGATAAGATTTTATTCAGAGCTAATCCCTTTGATAGAAGGCAGAGGTATTCCTCCGCTAAAGCCTTATTTGTTAATTTCAGGATTTGCATTAATGGTGTGGCTCATTATATTCTATTTGTCCGGTTTTTATGATACTAAAAAAATCTACTCCCTACTTGATGAAACTTACGAAGTCTTGAAAGGGATAGTTGTAGGAACAATTATTGTTCTTGCTCCTATCTTTTTTTATAGGGCTTTCACTTTCTCAAGAATCGTTATGTTCCTATCTTGTATCCTGGCAGGCATATTAATAATTATTGGGAAAATTATACTAAGAGCAATTAGATCTACTCTATATCATCGTGGAATAGGTGTTATGAACGCTTGTGTAATTGGAGGAGGAGAGAAAGCGAAGGAGGTAATTCGTAAATTCAAACAAACCCCAATGACAAGGTATAAACTCATAGGACAGATTATAGAAGAAGGAGAAAAAGGGGAAGAGAAACTCCCGATACTCGGTGATTTCTTTCAAATACGAGAAATAATAGAGAATTACAAAATAGGTATGCTTCTTATTACCTTTCCCCTTTCTCAGCACAAGAAAACCGCTAAAATACTACTTAGATGCAGTGGATTGCCAGTAGAGATTAGATTTGTTCCAGACCCCTATGAACTCCTTACTTCAAGAATCGGATACTATGAGCTTGATGGTTTCTCTTTACTTGGACTTAAAGAATTCCCTCTAACTTACTGGAATGCCTTATTAAAGAGAACTTTTGATATTCTTATCTCCGGCATTTTCATTATTCTTTCTACTCCAGTCATTCTTGTAATTTCATTCTTCGTGAAACTTAGTTCTCCAGGTCCTTTATTTTATCGTCAAAAAAGAGTTGGCAAAGATAGAAAGATATTTAATATTATAAAATTCAGGTCAATGTTCATAAATGCTGAACAGTTTACAGGTCCAATTTTTGCGTCTATGGAAGACCCAAGAGTAACGAAGATCGGTAAAATCCTGAGAAAGTGGAGCTTTGATGAAATACCTCAACTTTTCAATGTCCTTATAGGAAACATGAGTCTTGTTGGCCCAAGACCTGAACGTCCGGAGTTTGTGGAAAAGTTCAGTGAAGAAATTATTAGATATTTTGAACGTCATCGTGTTCGTCCTGGCATTACTGGATGGGCTCAAGTAAATGGATTCAGAGGAGACACTTCTATTAAAGAAAGAGTGAAATACGACCTGTATTATATAGAAAATTGGTCTTTCAACTTTGATATTAAAATATTATTAAGGACTTTTGGCGCTACCATTACCAAAAAGAACGCCTATTAAAAATGAAAGTATTAGTTACTGGAGGTGCTGGATTTATTGGTTCACATTTGGTGGATAGACTTGTTAAAGAGGGACATCTGGTCTCTGTAGTTGATGACCTTTCCACTGGAAAGCTTATAAATATATCACAAAAAGCCAATTTCTATAAGATTAAGATAGAAAGCCCTGCCATGAAAAAAATATATGAGGAAACACAACCAGAAATTATTTTTCACTTAGCCGCACAATCACAAGTCAAAAAGTCTGTTGATAACCCAATTCTTGATGTCCATACTAATATTCTTGGGACTCTGAATTTAATATTGCTTTCTTTAAAACATAAAGTAAAAAAATTCATATTTTCCTCATCTGGTGGAGTGATGTATGGAGATACAGAAGAGAAAGCCAACGAAGATGTTCCACCAAATCCTCTTTCTCCGTATGGGTTCTCAAAACTTGCCGGTGAACAATATATAAAATTCTATTCACAACAGGGGCTTAAATACTCAATACTCAGATACTCAAATGTTTACGGTCCTCGTCAGGACCCAAATGGAGAAGCTGGAGTGGTTGCTATATTTGCTAAACGGATGCTAAAGCACAAACCTTGCATACTTTATGGATTCGGTAAACCTATAAGAGACTATGTTTATGTAGAAGATGTGGTGAGGGCGAATATTATGGCATCTCAAGGAGAAAAAAGCGAAATTATAAATATAGGAACAGGTATCCCTACTTCTGTGGAGAAGCTCTTTAATTTGATAAGTAAAATAACAGGGTATTCACTTGACCCCATATATAAACCGATAAGGGGAGGAGAGCTTAACAAGAATTTCTTAGATTGGAGTCGGGCTAAAAAGTTACTCGGCTGGGAGCCGAAAACAAGTTTGAAAAAGGGATTTGAGCAAACCATAAACTGGTTTAAAAGAGATATAGAGGTTTGAGATAAAGTTTTTTCTCTATCTCGGAACTCTATTCTTAAGAGGAGGGACTATGATTAAGGTATCAGTGATTGGGGCAGGTTACTGGGGTCCCAATCTTATCAGAAATTTTCATGAGCTTGGCGCACTTAATGTGATATGTGATAAGGATGAGGAGAAACTTGCTAAGATAAATGGAAAATACCCTGCAGTTTTTTCTACTACTGATGTAGATGATGCAATACAAAAATCAGATGCCGTGGTAATAGCTACCGGAGCAAGTTCTCATTATGAACTTGCAAAAAAGGCACTTCTTGCAGGAAAAAGTGTCTTTGTGGAAAAGCCACTTACATTACATACTCAAGAGGGAGAAGAGCTTCTTAACTTATCCAGAGAAAAGTCCCTTATTCTTATGGTAGGACATCTTCTCCTATATCACCCCGGGTTGAACAAAATAAGAAATTATGTGATGAAGGGAACTCTTGGAGAAATATATTACATCTACTCTCAGCGACTAAATCTTGGAAAAATAAAGCGTGATGAGAATGCACTTTGGAGTTTTGGTCCACATGATATCTCAGTAGTATTATATTTGCTTAATAAAATACCTACTAAAGTTACTGCAACTGCGTCTTCGTATTTGCAGGAGGGAGTGCCAGATGTAGTTTTCCTCACACTTCACTTTCCTGACAAGGTTCTTGCAAACATTCATTTATCTTGGCTTGACCCTCATAAAATAAGAAAAATCACAATAGTCGGGGATAAAAAAATGGTTGTATTTGACGATATGCAACCAACAGAAAAAATCCGACTATATGATAAAGGAGTAGATTATAAGCCTTCTTTTAAAGCTTATGGTGAAGATTTAGTTATTAGAATTGGGGATATTATTATTCCCGATATTAGCTCAAAAGAGCCATTGAAGTTAGAATGCCAGCATTTCTTAGAGTGTGTTGAGAAGCATATAACTCCTTTGTCTGATGGAGTTAATGGGGTGCAAGTTGTGCGAGTCCTTGAATCTGCCCAAAAGTCATTGGAACAAGGCGGAATTCCTGTCCAAATTAAGTAAGTCTGTCAGTTGACGGATTGTGGTTAATAAAATGGAAGAGACACTAAATAAAATTGCTATTATCGCAAAGAGGAATAATATTAAAGCGTATGTAGTTGGTGGAGCTGTGCGGGATACTTTGCTCGGCAGAAAAGACTTTGGTATAGATATTACAATTGAGGGTAATGGAATGGAATTTGCTAAAATACTTCAAAAGGAGTTTGGTGGCTTATTGCGTCAACATTCAAAATTTGGAACCGCCTCTTTAATTTTTAATAAAAGAACTATTGATATTGCAAGCTGTAGAGAAGAAAAATATCCCGGAGTAGCTGAACTTCCGAAGGTAAAAATGTGCACCTTCAAAGAAGACCTGAAGCGAAGGGACTTTACAATAAATACACTTGCATGGGACCTTGAGACAAAAGAGCTAATAGACTTATTTAATGGCAGAAAAGATTTAGATGCCAAGTTAATAAGAGTACTCCATCCCAAGAGCTTTGTTGATGACCCAACGAGGATATTTCGTGCACTAAGATTTGCAGGCAAACTTGGTTTCAGGCTTGAGCCAGTTACTAAATCTCTTGCTCTCGATGCCATAAAAAAAGGGTTTATAGAAAAACTCTCTCCGAAAAGGATAAGAGACCAGATTATTTTAATTCTCAAAGAATCTGACCGTCAAAAAATACTTGAACTTATGTATCAGTTCGGAATCTTTAAGCACATAGGACTCAAGTTGCCGGAAGTTGAGTTATTCAGAAACATAGATAAGAATCTTATTCACAATTCACGATTCACGATTCACGATTCACGAATAGGGTTTGTTTATTTGCTTGGCATTATTGAACTCAAAAATCCTCCTAAGTTTCTTACTTTTACTCGGCGTGAGCTTCAAAAGATTGACCACGTACACACAATTTTAGCCCATTTATCCAAGCTTGAATCTGCCCAAAAACCAAGTGAAGTATATGACTTGCTCTATCCCTCAGGTAATGAAGAACTTTTATTTATAGCTTCGACTTACCCTAAATTAAAACCGAAAATCCTAAAATTCCTGAAAGTTTACAAGAAAGTAAAATTAAGTATCAGTGGTAAGGATTTGAGTCAGCTCGGAATAAAAAAGGGACCTTTATATAAAGAATTGCTTTCTACTACACTTTATGCAAAACTTGATGGCAAAGTCCAAGGGAAAAAAGAAGAACTTGAGTTTGTAAAAAGTAGAGCTTCATAAAAATGGAATTAGAGCGAAATGTTAGGTCATTTGGAAGAGTAGTTTGGTTATCTATCATAACATTTGGAATATATTACTGGATTTATCTGTTCAAAACATTGAATGAGATGGAAAGTGCATTTACATTTACTTCTCAAGAGATAGTTCCACGAAAAGTTAGATTATTCCTGATTGTCTATCTTGTAGTTACAATAATCTTGAGTGGTATCCGTACAGGATTGAGGACTTTTTTAGAAACCAACTTAACTCCGGTGAACTTTTCTGCCTGGCAAATAATTGGAACTTCCATCTGTATGTCTCTCGCCGTTGCATTCTGGGTTCCATTTGTAAAGCTGATTGAGCTATGCCAGACCAAAAGAGAAATAAATCCCTTAACTAAAGAAATTATATGGATACTGCTTACAGTAACTGTAGCTTTACCTTTTACTTCTATCATTGGCACAAAAGCTTTAATATGGATAAACCTGCCTATTTCTTTGGTTTTCTTTTATTTGATAGTAAAACAGGTAAATAGAATCTGGAAAGGAGTATAAAATATGAATCTACTTCAAAAAATATATGTTCTTATACTTTTATGTTTTTGTACTCTGAGTTGTGCTTATAATTTTAGAGGATTTGTGGCAAGGGATATTCATTCCATTGCTATCCCAGTTTTTGAGAATCGGACAGTTAAGTATGGAATAGAGGAGCAGTTGACAAAGTTAGTGACAGACGCTTTTATTAAAGATAATAGATTAAAATTGCTTGACAGGAAATCTGCAGACTCCATACTTCTTGGTGAAATTGTGAGATATAATAAAGCTCCTTTTTCTTACGATGACCAGGAAAATGTTAAAGATTATAAAGTTGAGCTCGGCATAAAACTCACTTACAAAAAGAGTTCGGGAGATAAAATCATCATTGAAAAGGAACTCAGAGATTGGAGTTTGTATTCCTCGCAGGAAACAGAAGAAGATGGATTAGAGAAGTTATGCGAGAAGCTTGCAGATGATATATTAAAAGGAATTATGGGGGGCTGGTAAGGAACGAAAATGAACTTTATGACTAAAGCGTTGGGTAAAAGTCCAGATGATATTTGCAAGAAGGATATACTGGATTATATCAGAAATAAAGAGATTAAGATACTCAATCTTTGTTATATTGGAAGCGACAGCAAGCTGAAGAGTGTTAATTTCCCGACATCCAATCTTGCATATATAGATTCCGTATTGTCCAGAGGTGAGCGGATAGCGAGTGTATTTCTTCATAGAGCCATTGAATCTGAGGAGTATTATATTATCCCAAAGTATCGGACTGCCTTTCTGAATCCATTTTCAAAAGAGCCCACTCTTAACATTCTTTGCTCTTGCTTCAATAAGGATGGTGATCTCTCATCTGCGGCTCCATCTACCGTATTAGAGAGAGCGGCAGCGAGATTCACGGAGAAAACAGGATTAAATATCACAGCGGCTGGCGAATTGGAATACTTTGTGATATATCCCGAAGCCGATGATTTGTTCAAGACTACTCTCAGGCATTATCACAGCTCTTCTCCATTTACTATGTGGGAGGATATGCGGAACGAG
>JAUWHX010000064.1 GCA_030605695.1 bacterium
TAGGGAGGTCTGTGAACGAAAAAAGGATGGCAACGAGTGACTGGTGGATGGCAACGAGTGACTGGTGGATGGCAACGAGTGACTGGTGGATGGCAACAAGTGACTGGTGGAGGGCAACGAGTGACTGGTGGATGGCAACAAGTGGCTGGCGGATGGCAACAAGTGACTGGTTGCCATAGACGCGAGTATGGTATAGATAAACAAAAGATAGATAAAAAGGAGGAAAAATGGCAAAAGATTACATTCCTCGGAGTGATGCGGGGTTTGATATTTTTCAGGATAATTTTATTAATGGAGTCCAGCCGAAGCTTATGCTATGGGGAATACCGACTACCGAGTTTAATACATTGGTGGGCTTGAGGATTGCCTGGAATATGGCATGGTTAAAGGCGAAAAACAAGGATACTCGCAGTCGCGCGGATGTTCAGGCAAAGAAAGATGCCCGTAAAGCATATCAATCAAAATTGCGGAAGTTTGTGATGGAATGGCTCGCATTCAATAGCAAGGTAACGGATGCTAACCGCGAAGCACTTGGGCTTAATGTCAAGGACACAGAACCGACGCCGATGCCTATACTTGACCGCGCTCCTGATGTTACAATAGATACGATTCGTCATCTGGTGCATAAGTTGCGGCTCACCGACCCTCTTAATCCGCACACTCAGGCAAAGCCAAAAGGAATAAGATATATTCAGGTGTTCAAGTGTTTTGGCGAGGATGTGCCAACAAGTGTCGAGCAGTACCACTTAGCAGGCGATGCGACGAGGTTCATATACAGGGTGAATTTTGTGGAGGCGGATGAAGGCAAGATGGTGTGGTATATTGCGCGGTATGTGAATACGAGGGGAGTGCCGGGACCCTGGAGCAACGAAATAAGCGCCACAGTCGCATAAAGACAGGCATTAGGCATTAGGCATCAGGCATTAGAGAGAGGGAATCGTGTTCGGGATTCGTGTTGGGGAAAAACACGACCACGAACCACGGACACGAACCACGAAGAACACAAAGAAAAACCTTGACAAATCTATAGAGCAGGGTATCTTTTCAAAAGGAGATTGAAATGGCACATAAAAAAGGACCGGGAAGTTCGAAGAACGGAAGAGATAGCTTACCTAAATATCTTGGAGTCAAAAGATACGGAGGAGAGCTCGTCCAAGCTGGAACAATTATTACGCGTCAGCGTGGGACAAGAATCCATCCAGGAATCAATGTAGGTAAAGGTGGGGACGATACACTATTTGCTAAAGCTGCCGGAACTGTTGAATTCAGGACTATCAGAAGTGGCAGGAAAGTAGTAAATATTATTCCTTCTTAATACTACCAAGATGCTTTTTTGACACCAGGAATTTTTCCAGAAAGGGCAAGCTGTCTAAAACAAATCCTGCATAATCCAAATTTCTTATAGACCCCTCGGGAGCGACCACAAATTTTACATCGGAGATACCTGCGAGTCCCAAATTTTTGAGTCTTTCTCTGCCTTGCTAACCAACTCTTTTTAGCCATATTCTTACGCCTTTTTAAACGGCATACCAAAAGCCCGAAGCAATTCACGTGAATCCTCAGTTCGTTTACATTTGACACATATAGTTATATCCATTCCAAGTGTATGCTTCACTTTTTCGTAAGCTATTTCGGTAAATATAAGTTGTTCCGTAATTCCAAAACTATAGTTCCCATCTCTATCAAAAGAATCCGGAGAAAGTCCTCTAAAGTCTCTCATTCTCGGGATAGCAAAGTTTATAAGGCGGTCAAGAAATTCATACATTCGGTCCCTTCGGAGAGTTACTTTACATCCTATGGGTTTGCCTATTCTTAATTTAAAAGCAGCTACTGACTTTCTCGCCTTAGTGATTATAGGATGTTGACCACTTATTGTTGCAAGATGCTCCTGTGCCTCATCAAGTATTTTGGAATCATTGACAGCTTCACCTACTCCCATATTTATAACTATTTTTTCAAGCTTGGGAACCTGGTGTGGGTTTTTATACTTAAGTTTCCGCATAAGCTCAGGGAAAATATCTTTTTTATACTCTTCTTTTAATCGTGCCATTTTTTATTCATCAGTCATCTCGCCACATTTTTTGCATACCCTTACCCAAGAATCTCCAACTTTCTTCTTCCCCACTCGTGTTGCGGTTCCACATTTTGGGCAAACTAACATAAGGTTCGAAACACGAATTGGACATTCTTTTTTAACTCTACCTCCCGGCTGCTCCGGAGATACAGGTCGTTGATGCTTTATCCTGAAGTTAACTCCTTCAACTATACAAGTACTCTTTTTAATGAAAACTTTCAAAATCTTACTTTGCTTTCCCTTATATTCACCGGTAATTACCCTTACTAAGTCTCCTTTTTTCAGTTTCATACTATTTCTGGGGCAAGAGAAGCAATACGCATAAATTTTTTCTCTCTGAGTTCACGAGCAATGGGCCCAAACACCCTCGTTCCAATTGGTTCTCTCTCCTTATTGATAAGAACGCAAGCATTTTCATCAAATTTTATATAAGTACCATCTTTTCTACGACGCTCTTTTTTAGTCCGTACTATCACTGCTTGCTGGATACTTCCCTTTTTAATTTGAGAAGCTGGAATTGCATCTTTTACAACAACTGTAATTATATCTCCAACCGATGCATATTTTCTTGCACTTCCTCCAGGTATTCCAATACACATTCCTACTTTTGCACCTGAATTATCTATTACTCTTAATTTCGTAAATCTCTGTATCATAATAAGTCTGTTAGACCATCAACCACCAACAAGAAATATAGTTATTTAACAACTTTTACTATTCTCCAGTGTTTTGTGCGTGATAGTGGTCTTGTTGCCTCTATAATTACTTTATCTCCAAGCTTTGTAATTTCGAGTGGGTCATGACAAGCGAGACGAGTATGTCGGCGAATATATTTTTTATATAATTTGTGTTGAACTATCTTTTCCACAATCACGACCCGTGTCTTTTGTTGTTTGTCGGAAATTACTTTACCTTCTAATCTCTTTCTCATATTTAATAGTTAAAAGTCTTGCAATGTCTCTTCTTGCGGTTCTAATTTTAAGTGGGTTTGAGACACGTTGGGTCTTATGCTTGAATTTAAGGGAAAACAACTCTTCCTTCAAGTTATGGAGCTCTGAATCAAGTTCTTCTACAGAAAGTTGTCGTAATTCTTTCGGTTTCATCATTTTCTTGTCCTTTCAAGTATTCTTGTACGAATTGGCAATTTTGATGCTCCGAGAGAAAGAGCATGATGTGCGGCATCCTGTTCAACACCCGTGAGTTCAACTATAATTCTTCCCGGCCTAACTACAGCAACCCAATGATCCGGTTCTCCTTTTCCTTTTCCCATTCTTGTTTCAGCTGGTTTTTTGGTAAATGGTTTATCAGGAAAAACACGAAGCCAAACCTTTCCGCCTCGTTTAAGCGAATGAGTAACAGCAACTCTACAAGCTTCTATTTGACGGTCTGTAATCCAAGCAGGTTCAAGTGCTTGTAGTCCCCAATCACCGAATGCTATATAACTTCCACCTTTTGAGAAACCTGTCATTCGTCCTCTATGTTGTTTTCTAAACTTTGTGCGTTTTGGCATTAACATATTTTACTCCTTACACAACCACACCTTTACTCCTATGGTACCAGATATAGTTCGTGCTGGCATACTTGCATAATCTACTTTTGTGCGTATCGTGTGAAGAGGAATTTTACCTTCTCTGTACCATTCTCGGCGTGCTATCTCTGCTCCCATAAGTCTGCCTTTACAAGCAATTTTTACTCCCTTAGCCCCCAGTTTCATAGCTGTACTTATGGCTCTTTTCATTGCTCTACGATAAGAAATTCGCTTTTCAATCTGACGCACTACATTTTCAGCTACAAGAGCAGCATCAAGGTCCCTTTCTCGTATTTCCTGAATATTAATCATAACATCCCGAGAAATTGCAAGCTGAAGTTCGTTTCTTAATCTATCAATCGCTACTCCCTTCCTGCCAATAACTATTCCAGGCCTACCGGTATGAACGGTAATTGTCACATGTTGCGGAGTACGTTCTATTTCTATCTTTGATATAGCACCTCCCGGCAATCGTCCTTTAATATACTTCCTTATCTTGTGGTCTTCCTGAATAAACTTTGCAAACTCGTGCTGTGAAAACCATTTGGAGTCCCAATCTTCATTGAATCCAAGTCTAAACCCTTTTGGGTGAGTTTTCTGTCCCATATTATTTCTCCTTTACTATAACAGTGATGTGAGATGTTCTTCTGCACATAATATCTGCGCGCCCCATAGCTCTTCTTTTTATTCTTTTAAATGTGGGCCCTTGATCAATTTTAATGTTAGATACAAGTAAATCAGCTGGTGGAGGAGCATCCGGTCCTACTTTATTTTTGAAATTTGATGCCGCAGAGTGAACCACCTTAAAAAGAGAAATAGAAGACGATGATGGATGAACCTTCAATATGCCTTCCACTTCAGCTACAGTTTTCCCTTTAAGTGGGTCTATAAATCTTTTCAACTTTTTAGCCGATATTCTAACATATTTTTGACAGGCATTTGCTTCCATAATTTACTTAGCTCTGCCTTCAGCTTTTGCTTTCTTGCCTCCATGCGACCTAAAAGTACGAGTAGGTGCAAATTCTCCAAGCTTGTGTCCTACCATATTTTCAGTAACATAAACAGGCACATGCTTACGGCCATCATGAATTGCGATTGTATGCCCCACAAATTCCGGGACAATGACTGACCTTCTTGACCAAGTACGTATAACTTTTTTTTCGTGTGCAGCATCTATCTTTTCAATTTTTTTAAGTAGCTTTGGGTCAACCCAAAATCCTTTTTTAAGAGACCTTGACATTTATTTTCTCCTTTTCACAATATATTTATCCGACAGTTTTTTCCTGCGGGTCCTAAATCCTTTTGCAGGGATACCTGTAGGACTTCGAGGAATATGCCCTTTTGACTTTCCTTCTCCTACACCCATCGGATGGTCCACAGGATTCATTGTTGTTCCTCTTACTTTTGGTCGTCTACCAAGCCATCTTGACCTTCCTGCTTTACCAATCACTATTCTATTATGGTCTGGATTTGACACTTTGCCAAGTGTGGCAAGACAATCCAGAGATACAAGCCTAACTTCCCCTGAGGAGAGTTTTATATGAGCATACGGCTCCTCTTTTGTAAGCATTTGCGCACTGGTTCCAGCAGAGCGAATCAGTACACCTCCTCTGCCTGACTGAAGCTCCAGATTATGAAATTCCATTCCAACTGGGATTTCACGCAATGGAAGAGTATTACCAATTTTTACCGGAGAACCCGGACCTGATGTAACTTCATCTCCTGTCTGCAATCCAAAAGGAGCAAGAATATATCTCTTTTCTCCATCCTCATATTGTAGTAAAGCTATACGTGCACTCCGATTTGGGTCATATTCAATGCTAATAACCTTCGCAAGAATCCCAAACTTATTACGTTTAAAGTCAATAATACGATATTTGCGTTTATGTCTTCCACCACGATGCCTTGAGGTAATTCGTCCGGTATTACCTCTTCCACCAGTCCTGGGAAGAGGAGTAAGTAAAGATTTTTCTGGTGTTCTTTTTGTTATCTCAGAAAAATCGCTATAGGTCTGATATCTTTGAGTAGGGGTAACCGGTTTTCTCTTTTTTATTCCCATTATACTCCTTCAAATATTTCTATTTTGTCCCCTTTTTTAAGCTTACATATTGCTTTTTTCCAAGAAGCCCTTCTTCCCTCGAATCTGCCAAGTCTTTTAGGTTTTCCTTTCACAAATTGGGTGTTTACTTCTAAAACTCTTACTTTAAAAAGTTCTTCAACAGCATGTTTTATCTCAATTTTATTTGCATCGCGTGCAACACAAAAAGTATATTTGTTATCATCTGTCTTTAAGCCTACGGCTTTCTCCGTTACAATTGGATGAAAAATTATGGTTCTTGGGTCTCTCATTTTTTCTCTTGTGCAGAGCTTGAATTCGTGTTTTCTGGTTGATTAGATTTCTTGTCTTTTGCAGAACTTGAATTTGTGTCTATTTGTTCAGATTTTGAGCTCTTGTCCACAGCTGGTTGCATTCGTTTTATAAAAGCTTCAAGCCCATCTAAAGGAAAAACCATAACATCTGTTTTTACGACATCCAGAACATTTAAGTCTTTTGCAGAAGTAAAGTTTGTATTCTTAATGTTTCTGCCAGATAGGTAAACATTGGACTCAAGTTTTTGAGGTGAGAACAGAATTCTCTTCTTAGAGAAAAGTCCGAGTACTTGAAGCATAGCAACAAATAATCGTGTGCGTGGTTCAGGAAAACTTAAATCTGAGAGTAGAATAATTTTTCCTTCCTTTGCCTTATAGGATATAGCAGAAAGGAGAGCAAGTTTCAATTTTTTATGAGGGATACGATAATAGTAATCTCTTGGTTTGGGACCAAAGACAATTCCACCTCCTCGCCAGATGGGGGAACTTCTTGTACCTGCTCTTGCTCTTCCTGTATGTTTTTGCCTCCATGGTTTTTTGCCTCCACCTCTTACTTCTGCTCTTGTCTTAGTAGAGACAGTGCCCTGTCGTTTATTTGCTTGATACATACGAACTGCTTCGTAAATAACTTTTTCGTTTGGTTTTATCTCAAATATCTCAGGAGGCAGAGTTTTTTCCTCAACAACTTTGCCATCTTTTGAATATACATTAAGTTTTAACATAGATTCGGTTAGCAGTGTTCGGTTAGCGGTGAAAACCGAAAATCAAATACCGATAAATTCATTTTTGTTTTACCAGGACCCACGAGTTTTTTGCTCCTGGGACTTGACCTTTCAGAAACAATAAATTCTTTGCCTCATCTATCTTAATGACTTTTAGATTTCTTACAGTCATTTTCTGATTTCCCATTCTTCCAGGCATTTTACGCCCTTTATAGACTTTGCCAGGAGTTTTTGATGTTCCAATAGAGCCAGTACTACGACCGAGTCCTGAACCATGACCTCCAGGTCCACCATGAAATCCATGTCTTTTCATAACTCCTTGAAAACCTTTCCCCTTAGAAGAAGCAGTTACATTTACTTTTGAATTTGCGGATACTTTGAAAATAGAGAGAGTAATTTCTTTACGGAGCTCCCAATCTGATGGCAAATCTCTTATTTCATACAAGATTTTAGTAGGTTTCACCCCGCTTTTCTTAAATACTCCGGCGTATGGATGATTTGGTTTCTTCATCTCTCCTGCTCCAAGAACACAAGCATTATATCCATCAGTTTCTTTTGTCTTTTTACGTATAACAGTGTTAGGTATTGCCTCAATTACAGTTACCGGAATAAGCTCACCAGTCTCAATAAAAACTTGAGTCATTCCTAATTTTTTACCAATCAATCCAATCATGTTGATTTCACCGCAACATCTATTCCTGCAGGAAGATTAAGACTACTAAGTGATTCCATGGTCTCACGAGTTGGGTTTTTAACCTCAATAAGACGCTTATGTATTCTAATTTCAAATTGCTCTCGTGATTTCTTGTCAATATTAGTAGAACGCAAGACTGTGTACAAGCTTCGTTTCGTAGGTAAAGGAATGGGACCCGATATTTCTCCTCCTGTTTCCCGTAAAGTGTTCACAACCTCTCGAACAGCTTGGTCTAATAGTCTATGGTCATATGCCTTAAACTTTATCCTTATTTTTTCCATAAGTAATTCGGTGGTTTACGGTTTGCGATAACCGAACACCGAGCAACCTACTCTATTACCTCAGTTACTACACCTGCTCCTACTGTTTGTCCACCTTCACGGATAGCAAACCTCATTTCTTTTTCCATTGCTACGGGAGAGATAAGTTTAATCTCAAGCTCTACATTGTCTCCAGGCATAACCATTTCAACACCCTTTTGTAGAGATGCGATACCCGTAACATCCATAGTTCGGAAATAAAATTGCGGAGAATATCCATTAAAGAATGGAGTATGACGTCCACCTTCTTCCTTCGTCAAGACATATATCCGTCCTTTAAAAGCAGTATGTGGAGTAATACTTCCTGGAGCAGCAATAACCATCCCGCGTTCCAGACTATCTTTTTCAATTCCCCGAACGAGAACGCCAACATTATCTCCTGCAACAGCTTCATCCAATATTTTTCTAAACATCTCAAGCGATGTAGCCACAGTTTTACGAGTATCTTTAAATCCAACAATTTCTACAGGGTCACCAGGTTTTATTCTTCCGCGCTCAACTCTACCTGTTCCAACAGTCCCGCGACCGGTAATAGAAAAGACATCCTCCACAGACATAAGAAAAGGTTTGTCCACATCTCTTACAGGATCAGGTATATAACTATCAACAGCATCCATAAGTTCCCACACAAATTTACACTCTTCGCAGTTTGGGTCAGAAGCCTCTAGGCACTTAAGAGCAGAGCCTTTAACAATTGGGATTTTGTCTCCCGGGAATTCATATTTTGTCAGAAGGTCTCTAATTTCAAGTTCTACAAGTTCTATAAGTTCAGGGTCATCCACCTGGTCTGTTTTATTAAGAAAGACAACAATAGCAGGAACATTAACCTGACGAGCGAGTAAGACATGTTCACGAGTTTGAGCCTGAGCTCCATCAGCAGCTGAGACTACAAGAATAGTTCCTTCCATCTGAGCAGCACCGGTAATCATATTTTTAATATAATCACGATGTCCTGGGCAGTCTATGTGAGCATAATGACGCTTTTCAGTTTCATATTCAAGATGAGCAAGTTGAATAGTTAGACCCCGAGCTTTTTCTTCTGGAGCTTTATCAATCTGGTCGTAAGCAGTAAACTTTGCAAACCCCTTTGTTTCAAGAACCTTAGTGATAGCCGCAGTTAATGTAGTTTTCCCATGGTCCACATGTCCAATAGTCCCTACATTTAAGTGGGGCTTGGTACGTTCAAACTTTTCCTTAGCCATAATCCCTCCTTCTTTGTTCGTTAATCGTTGAATCGGATACCATTAATCGGGATAAGGAAATCCGAATAACGAATAAACGAGTAGCGATTAACATCATGCCTAATAACCTCTAATTTTCTTCAGAACAGAAATTTGTTCTTCTTTGTGTAGTTTTTGATATTTATCAAATTTCATAAAGTGGACAGCTCTACCCTGTGTGATTGACCTAATGTCCGTTGCATAACCAAACAATTTGCGAAGAGGGCAGGTAGCCAAAATTGTATGCCTAATTTCGTTTCCTGACAAACTCAAGATTTTTCCTCCCTTTGCATTTAAATCATCCAACACATTTCCAAGATATTCTGCTGGAACAACTATCTCGAGTTTCATCATTGGTTCCAACAGAATAGATTCTGCTTTTCCCACTGCAGATTTAAAAGCAATTGATGCAGCGATTTCAAAACTGAGTGAAGATGAATCTACTGGATGGTAAGACCCATCAAGAAGAACTACTTCTATATCTATTAGTGGGAATCCAGCCAGATTTCCAATACGCATACTTGCTTCCACGCCCTTTCGTATTGCACTCCAATATTCTCGTGGAACAGCACCATTTTTCACTTCTTCTCTGAAACTGAATCCTTTTCCTCCTGGAAGAGGACTTACTTTAAGCAACACATCACCATATTGGCCATGTCCTCCAGTTTGTTTAATAAATTTACTTCTTTCCTGGACAGATTTTGTAATAGTTTCCTTATAGGAGACTTGAGGGTTTCCAAGTTTGACTTGCAGGGAAAATTCACGAGCCAGTCTTTGAGTCAACACCTGAAGATGTAATTCACCCATACCCGATATCAATGTTTCTCCTGTCTCAGGCACAGTTTTGAGTTCAAGAGTAGGGTCATCAATTATTAAATTGCTAATTACTTCGGAAAACTTTTCTTCATCCTTATGAGTTTTTGGCTCTATTTTTGCAGAGATTACAGGCTCAGGAAATTCAAGAGTATTTAGCAGGACTTTAGATTCAACTCCTGTTGATTTTAAGGTATGTCCAGTTCGTGCCTGTTTAAATCCATAAACTGCCACTATATCACCAGCATTAGCAGTGCGAATGCTCTTGCGTTTATTTGCATGCATCAAGAATATATGGGAGATACGTTCTTTGGTACCAGTATTTACATTAAAGATTTGCATACCAGTGCTAATTTTTCCTGAATAGATGCGGAGATAAGCAAGTTTGCCGTGTTGGTCAGTTTGAAGTTTAAAAACCAATGCACAAAAATCAGGGTCATTTGGGCTAATTTTGCCCTCAATTAATGGACGGTCGGAAGGAGAAGGCAAATAATTCACTATACCATCAAGCAAGAGCTGGACGCCTATATTCTTTAAAGAAGCACCAAAAAATATAGGAACAAACTTTTTCTGGATTGTAAGTTTTCGTATAGTTTTAATTAACTCGTCAGGAGTAATTGAGTGATTAGCAAGATATCTTTCTGCAACTTCATCTTCTTCAAGTGAAATAGTTTCAAGGAATTTCTCTCTTGTCTCCTCATAAACTGATTTTAAGTGATTTGGAATCTCTTTCACAGTAAATTCCGCACCATCATCTTCCTGGGACCACTCAATTAGTTCTTCTGACATTACATCACAGACTGAGTGGAATTCACGTTCAAGTCCCACGGGAAATTGCAACTCCAGTGGATATCTACTTAATCTATCTTTTATCATTTGGACACAATGATATGGGTCTGCACCAACTCTGTCAAGTTTATTTATATAGACAATTATTGGAATACCATATTTATCTGCCTGCTGCCACACAGCTTCTGATTGCGATTCTACTCCCTCAACCGCACTAAATATCATAACAGCACCATCAAGAACACGCAAGCTTCTCTCTACTTCACCGGTGAAGTCAACATGCCCAGGAGTATCTACAATGTTGATTCGTTTATCCTTCCAATAACAAGTAGTGACGGCAGAGGTAATGGTAATTCCTCTATCCTTTTCCTCTTTCATCCAATCCATAGTAGCACTTCCCTCATCTACTTCGCCAATCCTATGAATTTCATTGGTATAATAAAGCATTCTCTCTGTTGTAGTAGTTTTACCTGCATCTATATGTGCAATTACACCAATATTCCGTATATCACTTAAATTTACCATTTGAAACGGGCGAAAGCTCTATTTGCCTGTGCCATTTTACGAGTATCTTCCCTGTGTTTATAAGCACTACCTTTTTCTTCACTTGCAAGAATTATTTCCTCTGCAAGTCGTTTTGCAAAAGAACTTCCTTTTTTCTCTCTTGCTGCTTTAACAATCCATCTTATAGCAAGTGTAAGTTTTCGTGATGAACTCACTTCTCTGGGCACCTGATAAGTAGCTCCACCAATTCTTCTTGGTCTAACTTCCGTTGATGGCTTCACATTGTTAATTGCTTGTGAAAAAACAGAGAGCCCAGTTTTTTTAGTTTTAGTTTCGACAATTTCCAACATATCGTAAAAAAGGCGTTCGGCAACATATTTCTTTCCATCCCACATAACAGAATTTATAAACTTGCCGACAATTGGGTTATTATAACGTGAATCAAGAACTTGTTCTCTCTTCTCTGCTCTTCTTCTTCTCATAATAGTTAATAGCTGATAGATAACAGTTGACTGTTATTCAGCTTTTGATTTTTTAGTCCCATACCTGGAACGACTTTGCTTACGACCTTCAACTCCCGAAGTATCCATAGTACCTCTAATTATATGATACCTTACTCCGGGTAAGTCTTTTACTCTTCCACCTTCAACCAGTACAATAGAATGCTCTTGTAAGGAATGCCCCTCGCCAGGAATATAGCAGGTAACCTCGTATCCTGATGTTAATCTGACTTTAGCAACTTTTCTCAAAGCAGAATTAGGTTTTTTAGGAGCAAGAGTATGAACTTTTGTGCATACACCTCTCCTTTGAGGGTTTCCTAAAAGTGCTGGCACTTTATGCTTTTTTCTTAATTTTTTTCTTCTTTTTCTTATTAGTTGATTTATTGTCGGCATTTTCTTCCTCCATTTTCCCATCCATATCCACAGGCGAAGGAGCAACCGGAGAGAGTTCCGATTTTACTCCTTTAATTCCTGTACCGGCTGGGATTAAATTGCCAATAATAACATTTTCTTTAATTCCAAGTAAGTTATCACGCTTCCTATGAATGGCGGCATCAGTGAGAACTTTTGTAGTTTCTTGAAATGAAGCAGCGGAGATAAAGGAATCCGTGGTAAGAATAGCTCGTGTTACACCAAGAAGGACAGGTTCAAAAGTAGCTCCCTTAGCCCCAACAGTAGTAATCTTCTGATTTTCTTCTCTTAATTTATTTTTTTCTACGATTTGACCTTCAACAAACATAGTGTCACCAGGGTCTTTAACTTTAATCCGAGAGAGCATTTGTCTGACAATAATGCCAATATGTTTATCAGCAATCTCCACACCTTGCAACATATAAACTTCCTGAATTTGGTTTACAAGGAATTCTTGAGTAGTCTGAACTCCCTTAATGGATAAAATATCATGCGGGTCAACAGGGCCTTCAACAAGTTTATCTCCTGCGAGGACTTCTTCACCATTATAGATGAGGAAATGTTTACCAAAAGGGATACGATACTTTCGAGTCTCATGAGTACCATGAACTTCAACAATTCTATATCCGCGTTCCTGCGGTTTAAATTCAATAACACCATCAATTTCAGTAACAATAGCTTTGTCCTTAGGATGTCGAGCTTCAAATAGCTCAGTGACTCTTGGCAAGCCACCAGTAATGTCTCTGGTTTTGCTAATGTCGCGAGGGATTTTAGCGAGCAAATCACCGGGTTGTAATTTAGCACCATCCGCGACGAAAATATGAGCTTTTGTAGGGAGAAGATAAGAAGTAACTTTGTCACCATTATCGTAGATGGATAACTCTGGATGGATTTTGCGGTGAGTAACAACAACAGGATGTTTTCTGCCAGTACGTTCATCATATTCAAGCCGATAAGTAACATTTTCTATTAAGCCAGAATATCTCACTTCACCAGAAGCTTCAGAAAGAATGGGGAAAGAGTATGGGTCCCACTCAAACATAGTATAACCTTGTTCAACAAGCTGTCCGTCATGGACTTTGACGGCAGCCCCATAGGGGATTTTATAAGTAGTTTTTCCACTATCGGGTGATTTTTTTTCAAGTCTTATTTTTCCGCCTTTAAAAATAGCTAACTTAGTGTTATCTTTGCGGGTACAGAGTTTCAGGTTTTCTAAAGCAATAATACCATCGTAAGGAGCTTTCATCTGTGATTCCTTAATAATACGAGTAGCAATACCGCCGATATGGAAAGTACGAAGAGTTAATTGAGTTCCTGGTTCACCGATAGATTGAGCAGCAATAACACCGACCGGAGTACCGAGTTCAACTAATTTACCGGCAGAAAGGTCTTCGCCATAACATTTTTGACAGATACCGTGCTTAGACTCACAAGTAAGAACAGAGCGGATATGAACTTTTTCAATGCCACAAACTTCAACCTCTTGAGCTTTCTCAGTAGTAATTTCCTGTCCACCAAAAACAATAACCTTGGAAGTGATAGGGTTAATAACATCCTCAAGAGCAAATCTACCTTGTATACGTTTAGAAATAGGTTCGATAATCTGTTCGCCCTCCTTAATGGGACCGACATAAATACCCATAATAGTGCCACAATCCTCTTCAGTGATAACAATATCTTGAGCAGCATCAACAAGTTTTCTGGTAAGATAGCCAGCTTGAGCGGTTTTCAAAGCAGTGTCAGTAAGTCCTTTTCTAGCACCGTGAGTAGAGATAAAATACTCAAGGACAGAAAGGCCTTCCAAAAAGCTTGAGTTTATAGGGGTTTCGATGATTTCACCGACTTTACCTCCGCGAGGACGAGTCATAAGGCCTCTAAGCCCAGTGATTTGGCGTATTTGGCCCATATTACCACGTGCATTAGATTTAGCCATCATATATAGTGGATTAAAGCCGTGCCGGTCCTCTTCAAGAGCACGAATAGCTTGTTTTTCTATTTGATTAGTAGCATGTGTCCAAACATCGATAACAGTGTTATAACGTTCAGATTCAGTAATAATGCCTGATTTATGTTGATTGTGAACTTGCTTAACTTTTTTGAAAGCACGTTCGATAATTTCTTGTTTGGCGAGTGGCACAACCATATCACTGACACCAATAGTAAGTCCTGAGTAAGTAGCGTATTCGTAACCAAGGTCTTTTACTTCATCCAAGAATGTAGCAGTAATGTCTTTACCCAAACATCTGTAAATTTTTCCGATAAGGTTAATCAATTTTTTATTGTCGATAGTCTCATTAACAAAGGGAATTTGATTGGGAACGATTTTGTTGAAAATCACGCGACCCGGAGTAGTAGTAATAATTTTTGAGTTGACAGGAAACTTGATAGGAAAGTGCAAGTCTATTCCAATCTGAGATGTCAAAGCTATCTCTACCTCTTGCAAATCACCAAAAACTTTCTGGGATTGGGATGGCAGGGCTGATTTCTCCTTTGTAAGCCAATAGATACCGATAATCACATCCTGAGTAGGAACAGAAAGAGGTTGACCATGAGCAGGAGATAAAATATTATTGACAGATAACATTAAGAGTAAAGACTCAAGTTGTGCCTCTACAGATAAAGGAACATGAATAGCCATCTGGTCACCGTCAAAATCAGCATTAAAAGGTTTACAGACAAGAGGTGATATTCTGATAGCTTTACCTTCCACTAATCTTGGCATAAAAGCTTGAACAGAAGCCCTATGTAAAGTAGGAGCACGATTCAATAGGACAGGATGGTTTTTAACCACACGTTCCAAAATCTCCCAAACTTCTTTAGCTCCTTCTTCAAGCAATTTACGGGCAGACTTGACAGTTTGGGCATATCCGAGGTGCTCTAATTCTCTAATAATAAACGGTTTAAAAAGTTCAAGCGCCATAGTTTTTGGAATACCACATTCATACATTTTAAGATTAGGGTCAACAACAATCACCGACCTTCCGGAATAATCAACGCGTTTGCCCAATAAATTTCGTCTGAACCTACCTTGTTTTCCTTTTAAAGTATCAGATAAAGATTTAAGAGGAATACCACCTTTTCCTTTTACCGATACACTTCTCCTTGAATTATCAAAGAGAGCATCTACTGCTTCCTGAAGTAATCTACACTCATTTCTCAAAATTATCTCCGGTGCCTTTATAGAAATTAAATTTTTAAGTCTATTATTTCTTGTGATAATCCTACGATACAAATCATTTAAATCAGAAGTGGCAAATCTTCCTCCTTCAAGAGGGACAAGAGGACGCAAATCAGGAGGTAATACAGGCAGAACTCTTAAAATTGTACATTCAGGTTTAGTTCGCGACACCCTAAACCCCTCAATAATATCAAGTCTTTTTAGCAAACTAGCGCGTTTTTCAGAAGAAGTTTCAATCTTTATAATTGCTTTCAAATTTGCAGATATTTCTTCAAGGTCGAGTTGTTGGAGCAAGTTATGAAGGGCAGTAGCACCAATTTCAGCAACAAAGTCCTTAGAATCTATCGCTTCCTTGTATTCGGCATCTGAAATAAGCGTTCCCCTCTGATATTCAGTATCTCCTTGAGAGATTACTATATAGGATTCGTAATAAATAATTCTTTCAATAGTATTAATAGATAAATTCAGAATTGCCCCTATTCTTGAAGGAGGGACCTTATAAAACCAAATATGAGCAACTGGAACAGAAAGTTCAATATGTCCCATACGTTCGCGACGAACTTTGGAAAGAGTAACCTCTACCTTGCATCTCTCACAAATAATACCCCGATACCTAATTCCTTTATACTTACCACAAGAACATTCGTAATCTCTAACGGGGCCAAAGATTCGTTCACAGAAAAGGCCATCCATTTCAGGCTTCTGAGTTCTATAATTTATTGTTTCAGCCTTCTGAACTTCTCCACGAGACCATGAGTGGATAGTATCCGGAGAAGCTATCCCGGTCTGGATAGCACTAATGGGCATTTTTTTCCTCCTTTATTAGTTCGGTTTCCAAGCAAAGAGCATTGAGCTCCTTTAACAAAACATTGAAAGACATAGGTTCTTTGGGCTCAGGAAATTTAACACCTTTAATGATAGATTCGTATAATCCTCTTCTACCCATAATGTCATCGGACTTAATAGTAAGCATTTCTTGTAAAGTATAAGCAGCTCCATAGCCCTCAAGTGCCCAAACTTCCATTTCGCCAAAACGCTGACCACCGGAAAGAGCTTTGCCACCGAGTGGTTGCTGAGTAATAAGAGCATAGGAGCCAATAGAACGAGCATGAATTTTATCCTCTATCATATGCCCCAATTTCATCATATAGGTATATCCAATAGTAACTCTTTCTTTGAATGGAAGTCCTGTCTGCCCATCATAAAGGACGGACTTACCATCTTCAGGTAGTCCAGCAGCCTGCAACTCTTCCCTAATATTTTGAATAGAAGCACCATCAAAAACAGGAGATATCACATCAAAGCCAGCTGTTTTAGCTGCCCAACCAAGATGAGTTTCAAGAATCTGACCAATATTCATTCTTGATGGGACACCAAGAGGATTTAAAATAATATCTACAGGAGTACCATCAGGGAGACAAGGCATGTCTTGGCGCGGAAGGATTTTAGAAATAGTACCTTTATTACCATGTCTGCCGGACAGCTTATCACCAACCATAATACTACGACGTTGAGCGATATAGACTTTAATAACCTTTAGGACGCCGTGAGGAAGTTCATCACCCCTATCAACTCTTTCAAGTTCAGACTGTAGTTCTTTTTTAAATTTAAGAATACGTTTTTCACGGATTTTTGGGTCTAAACCCCCACCTGAGGTGGAAGCACGTTTGAATTGGAGAAGTAAATGGTTATAATGAGATTTGATTTTGTCTTTACGAAACTGAAGTTCCCGGATGTAAAGTGGGTCCTCAGATTTTCTGGAAAGAACACGTATATCAACGACGGTACCATGAACACCTGAGGGAACGTGGAGAGAAGAATCCTTGACATCTTGAGCTTTTTCTCCGAAGATAGCCTGCAATAATCTCTCCTCTGGAGAAAATTCGCGTTCCCCCTTAGGAGAAATTTTGCCAACAAGAATATCGTCTGATTCAACTTCTGTGCCAATACGCACGATACCGTATTCATCTAAGTTGAGAATACCCTCAGGAGGAACATTAGGGATATCGGAAGTAATTTCTTCCGGACCAACAGTAGTATCTCTGACATCAATAGGGTATTCTTGAATAGCAATGGAAGTAAAAGTGTCATTAACTAATAAATCTTCAGAAATAATGATGGCATCCTCGAAATTATAGCCTCTCCATGGCATAAAAGCGACAAGGACATTTTTACCGAGGCCGAGTTTACCAGAGTAAGTGGAAGCTCCATCAGCAATTAGGTCACCGGGGCTAAGAGAATCACCGGGTTTAACTCTGGAGAATTGGTTAACACAAGTATTTTGATTGGAGCGGCGGAATTTAATTAAAGAGTATCTATCAAATGAGATGTTTTTTTTGCCAGAGCGGACAATAACTTGATTAGCGTCAGCATAAGTAACGGTACCCTGACGTTTAGCAGTAACAATAGCCCTTGAGTCACGAGCTACCCGAGCTTCGACACCGGTACCGACAACAGGGGGTTCAGGAGATAGTAAAGGAACAGCTTGACGTTGCATATTGGAGCCCATAAGAGCCCTGTCAGCATCATCATGTTCAAGGAAAGGGATTAAGGAAGTAGAAACAGAGACGAGTTCCTTAGGCGAGATATCCATAAAATTGACATCCTTAGGAGAGACAACCGGGTATTCATCTTTTCTGCGAGCAAAGATTAAAGATTTTTTGAAGGATTTATCGGGAAGTAAAGGAGAATTGGCTTGAGCAATAGTATAGCCCTCTTCAATATCAGCAGTGAGGTATTCAATTTTATCAGAGACTTTGCCATTAACAACTTTAAAATAAGGAGCTTCAATCTCACCAAATTCATTAACTCTGGCATAAGTAGCAAGTGAAGTAATAATGCCGACATTCTGACCTTCAGGTGTTTCAATAGGACACATTCTTCCATACTGTGAAGGGTGAACATCACGAGCTTCAAGTCCAGCAGTTTCTCTCGTAAGTCCACCTGGGCCAAGTCTTGAGATTCTACGTTTGTGAGTTAGCTCCGCTAAAGGATTAATCTGTTCTATAAACTGAGATAATTGAGAAGTACCAAAGAACTTAGAAATAACAGCATTGACAACAACAGCATTAACAAGAGTGCGAGGAGTTATTTTTGAGTTTTCTCTTAACAACATACGTTCTCTCATAACCCAAGCAAGTCTTGAGAGAGCAATTCTGAATTGGTCTTCTAATAGTTCACCTACTCTTCTGAGATGACGGTTTCCCATATGGTCATAATCATCCATTTTTTCATCTCCACGGGATAAAGCCGTTATTCCTTTAATTATATTTATGAAATCTTCAGGCACCAAAGAAAAGGAAGTTTCTTTACTTTTGAATCTTCTATTTATCTTACGTCTTCCTACACGATGCAAATCATACATTCTTGTAAAATACATCTGCTTAAAGAAGGACTCAGCTACTTTTTCATCACGAATTCCTATTCCTTTTAACAAGGAATATATCTTAATGAAAGCCTCGCCCTTACAAGAAACTTTGTCCTTTGCGTTTGTAGCTAAAATAAACGGAGGAACTTTATCTACCAAAACTTCTACTCTTTTCACTCCTGCATCTTTTAAAATTGAAGCTAATTTTTCATCAATCTTTTCTCCAACTTTTGCAACTACCTCTCTTCCCTTTTTGACATCCTTAGCCAAAATGTGTTCAAGAGATTTCTCTATTCCACACTTTTTTGATTTGAAGAAAAGTTTCAATATGTCTTCTAAATCTTCATATCCAAGTGCCCGTAGCAATGTAGTACATAATACTTTGTGCCTACGGTCCAATGCTACCCACAAAACATCATTTATATCAGTAGAAAATTTTATCCAGGAACCACGATACGGTATTATCTCTCCTATAAAAAGCCTCTTTCCACTCGGATGGAGTTTTTCTGAAAAATAAACTCCCGGAGATCTCCTGAGTTGGCTTACTATTACTCTCTCTACCCCGTTTATTACAAATGTTCCACCTTCTGTCATCAAAGGAAGCTGACAAAGATATACGCTTTGTTCTATTACTTCCTTCTTTCTACTTTCGATTCTAGCAGACTTATCTTCTACTTGTTCTCGAATAATTAGCCTGAATTCTGCTCTCAATGGTGCTGCATAACTTGTTCCGCGTTCTATTGCCTCTTGAGATGTATAAGCAGGTTTGCCAATCGCATAAGATTTAAATTCAAGTTGATACCGATGATGAGCATCTTCGATAGGAAAAACTTCTGAAAATATTCTCTGAAGTCCCTCCTCTTTTCTTTCTTTAGCAGATACCCCTAATTGCAAAAAGTTACACCAAGAGCTTATCTGTATCTCTATCAGGTCCTTAGGCAATTCATTTATTTCTGGTATCTTATTATACCTTTTTACCATATTTGTTAAACCACACACTCCTCAAAGAACACAGAAACTTTAAGTCTCTTTCATTACTTCTGTGCTCTCTGTGGTTAAAATTTTTTTATTTTATCTCGCAAACCGCCCCTGCATCCTGAAGTTTCTTCAGAACCCCTTCAGCTTCCTCTTTAGAAACTTTTTCTTTAACTACACTGGGAGCTCCATCAACTAAATCCTTTGCTTCTTTCAATCCGAGGTCTGTCACTTCACGAACTGCTTTTATCACACGAATTTTATTCTCTCCGAACGATTTTAATACCATATCAAATTCCGTCTTTTCTTCATCCTTAGGAGCCGCTTCAGCCTGTGAAACCCCTGCCCCTGCCTGCATCGCTATTGGAGCTGCTGATACTCCGAATTTCTCCTCAAGCTCATGTACGAGTTCTGATAGTTCTAAAACTGACATCCCTCCTATCAACTCCATTACCTTAGTTTTAGAACTTCCGCCAGTCTTAGTTCCTCCAGTTTTAGGTGGAGATTTCTTGACTTTCGTCTCTACTTTTGCCATTTTCATCTCCTTTCATTTTTGCTTTTCTTACACCATCCAATACATAAACCATCTTATTTAAAATATCCCTAAGCACCCAAACAAAACCAAATATGGGTAATTTCAAGTCACTTAAAAGTTTCCCTATTAATACCTCCCGTCCAGGAATTTTTGCTATATCCTTGATACTTGCAGAAGGAATAATTTCTCCATCAAACCATGCACCTTTTATCTTAAGTCCCTCAAATTCACTTAAAATACGCGACCCCAAAATTACATCATTACCCATACATACTCCACAAGAGCCATCAAACCATTCATCTTCTTCTTTAATCTCTGATTTCTCCAAAGCCCGCCTAAGTATGGACTTCTTTATTACATGGTAAGTTAAAGAATTATCTCGCAAATTCCTGCGTAATTTCATCATCGATGCTACTGGTAATCCAGTAAAATCTGTAAACCATAATCCCTTTACATCACATAGCTTCTTTTTCAATTCCTCAACAACTTTTGTTTTCTCCTCAATTTTCATCTTTATATCTCTAATAACTCCTTATCCCAAAAGCACAAAATCCCCCTCTTTTCTAACTCTTTCCTATTACCAAAACTTTTGGGGGGAAAACTTTTATTTTCTCATATTCCTCCAATCTTTTATATTTTATGCAAATTTCAGATAAGTCAAGTAAAAAATGCACAAAAATAGATAAAAAGGTAAAAAAAGTTCTTTTTTCAAAAAAGTGTTGACATAAAATTATTCTGCAGTGTAATTTAATAGGCAGTGCCTTTCTTCACTATTGATAAAAGTAACAAACTTTTAAGAGCAATATGATGAATCTATTTTTATTAATGGCTATTCTCTATACCAATGAATCAACCCATATAAATAATCCTCAAAAAGTTTTTGACTTTGCAAATTATCTCTATAATTCCCATAATTATAAAGAAGCTGTTACAGAATACGAGCGTGCCTTATTCCTTGGTGCAGATACATCACAAACTTTCCTCCAGCTTGGAAGAACTCACTCACTTCTCGGGAATTGTGAACTCGCACGGGAATATCTGCTCAAAATACCAAATGATACTTCATTTATCCTCCTCGGATTTTCTCATCTTGAGCAAAGAGAGATTGGAAAAGCTCAACTTGCTTTTTCCCAAGTAAAAGACGAAGTTCAGCAAGAAAAAACAAAAAACTATTATTCAAAACTTTTGCTCTTGCCTCACAA
>JAUWHX010000034.1 GCA_030605695.1 bacterium
TTTATATATTTAAGCATGAGTATATAATGTTTTTCCAGAAGAAAGGAGGTGAGTAAAGTGTTAGAAGAAATCAAAATAGGTGATATGGCAAAGGATATCTGTGGCGATATGGGTGAAGTTATTGACATAGAATATTACGAAGATGGAAATGTGTATAGATATATTCTTATGGAATATGATGAAGAAAATGGGTGCAAAAAGGGACAATGGCCTGCTCATCCAGATTATACTGATAAATTGAATTAAGAGTATATTAGATTTAGCTCTGTATAGTATTTAAAATTTCCATAAGGAGAAATTTCGCAAGGCAATTTTAAACAAAAGGAGACATTATGCCGTTATTGAGTCAAAAAGAGGTTTTAAATTTGAAACTCAGTTGTATTCCATTACCGCATTTAAAAATGCTTGCATCAAACTTCGGGATTTCCAACAAGGGTTCGGTGGCAGAAATTATTAAAAGAATATTAGAAGAACAACCGAGTGAGAAAATAATCAATGAATTCATCAAACAAAAATACATAGAGAGGATACGAGAACGAAAAGCAATTATTTCTGATGAAGATTTAAAGAAGGAACTAATGAAAGTAAGAACCTTTTCTTGGGGTGTAGTTCAGGGACAATTAGACCAGAAGATACAAGCGGAATATGTAAGAAAAATTGTGAGATATGAAGATTTACTGAATAATGTTAAGTCCAAGCTTCACGATGATGTAACAAATTATGTGATTTGCACATGGTTTAATCACTGGACAACTGTATTGATTGAAGAACATATAGGCATTCACAAAAAAGTAATTCCAACCATTAAAAACATAAAAGGAGTGGATATTTTCTTTGATGGTCAGCCATTTGACTTAAAAGTAACTTATCTACCACGAGGATATAATCCAATAGATGCTATGAAAAATCCTTCTGATTTAGCGATTTGGATGTATGAAAATCAAGGTGCTCAGAGATTTGGAGCAGACAACAGATTATTCGTTGTATTGTTAGATAAAGAAGCTCCTGAAAGAAACTGGGAGTCAAAGAGAGATTTTAACCTTGTCTTCCATAAGATAGATGATTTCTTTGATAGAGAAACAGTTTCAAAGAAAAACGAGATTGTTTTCACTTTTGGCAGAAAGACATATACTGCTGTTGCAAAGGTATTGATAATAACAAAATAAAAATGCCCATAAATAATGTGTGCAAAGACGGACCCGTATTCTGGGCAGATGAACACAAATAGACACAGAAAAACTGAAATTCATAGAGACTCATAGAAATTAGTAGAGACTTGTTGTTCCAATGAATTTCTATAAGTTTCCACAAGTTTCTATAAATTTCTATTAAAGTATTTCTGTGTAATTCTGTGGCTTAATCATGACAGAATTATCCATTAAAATTGGGGAGCTTGAGCTCAAAAATCCTGTTATTCTCGCATCGGGAACCTGTGGCACTGAACTTGCGAAATTCACAGACCTCAAGAAAATTGGAGCAATCATCACAAAATCAGTAACTCTTGACCCGATGCTCGGGAATCTCCCTCCTCGCACAGTTGAAGTTTGTGGAGGAATGCTTAACTCCATAGGACTTGAGAATCCGGGAGTGCATCAGTTCATTAGTAAAAAACTGCCAGAATGGTTAGCTCTCGGCATACCTGTAATCGCATCTGTCGCAGGCAAAACTAAAGAGGAGTATGTGGAAGTAATAGAAAAGTTTGAATCCACAGAAGTAAGTGGATTTGAAATCAATGTAAGTTGCCCAAATGTTAAGGGAGTTGAGTTTGGCAAAGACCCTGATGCTCTTTTAGAGCTAACTCGTGAGATAAAAAGGGTTACAAAAAAGCCCGTAATAATTAAGTTGTCTCCAAATGTATCTGATATTCAGGTAGTGGCTCTTGCAGCAGAACAAGGAGGAGCAAATGCGATTTCACTTATAAACACAATTTATGGTCTCAAAATTGACCTCGCAGACCGAACTTCTATGTTAGGAAATATAACAGGAGGGCTATCTGGTCCTTGTATAAAGCCGGTGGCACTTTATTATGTATATAAAGCATCAAAGGTGTGCAAAATCCCAATGATAGGGATGGGCGGTATAACCAATACTCAGGATGCATTAGAGTTTCTTGTAATCGGTGCGAGTGCAGTAGAAATTGGGACATGGAACTTCGTAAATCCAAATATAGGAACAGAGATAGTGGACGGAATAGAGAATTATTGCACGCAGAATGGAATAGAAGGTATTAAAGAACTAATCGGTTCAAGAAGATTTTAAGAGGTATAAATTGGAAACACGGACACTACATGAACAAAAAGTTCTTCGTAAAGTTTGGATTTAATTTAATCTTGTGGAGATTTGTGTAATCTGATGGTTGAGTTTTTGCTTGCAATTTGAGTGATATTAGTATAAATTTTATGAATAAACCACAAAGAAAAACATTAGCACACAGATTTACACAGATTGAAAGGCAGGATTTTTTGCAGAGCGTAGGGGAGTCCAAAATTTGGATATAAACAAGTTATATGAAATTTTGGTAAGGTGCTTAAGATGAACGCAAATATAAAAACACTAATCCAAGATTACGAAAATGCAGTGTGCAGGATTATTCTTTATTGTATCACAGAACTGCCATTTCCCTTGGGTATCAAGAAAACTATCTCTGTGCTAAAAGGCTCAAAATCGTCTTTTATAATTAACTACAAACTGCATAATCTTGCGACATATTCAGCTTTTCCATCATTCACAAGAGAGCAATTGAGAACTATCATAGAGACTCTTGTCAAATCTGGACTTCTTGAGGTAGAATTTGTATCGAAATACGAAAACATGCCGGTACTCAAAATTACAACAAAAGGTCAAGACTTTATTGGTGGTAAGTGCGAAGCTAACTTACAGTTTCTTGAGGATTTTGTCGATCGTAGCATCCCAGAATTCGACGACTTTGAAAAAGAATTATTTGATGAACTTAGAAAATTGAGGAGAAAATTCGCACAAGAAAGAGATATCCCGGCATTTATGATTTGTGGAGATACTACTTTAAGGGGATTAACTAAACAAAAACCGAGAGATACTATATCTCTGCTCTCTGTACATGGCATTGGAGAAAAATTTGTTCAGAATTACGGAGATAAATTCATTGAGGCTATTACGAGACATATAAATTAAGAGGGAGGTATAAAATGATAAAGAGTTATAGGACAATTGCGGATATTGCTGGTCCCTTGATGCTTGTTGAGGGAGTTGAGGGTATAAAATATGAGGAGCTTGCAGAGATTGAACTTCCATCAGGAGAAGTGAGGCAGGGGCAAGTTCTTGAGGTTGATAGGGACCGTGCTTTGGTTCAAGTATTCGGTGGGACAAGCGGAATGGATATTCCAACAAGTAAAGTGCGGTTTTTGGCAAGAGGGATTGAGTTTCCCCTATCAAGAGATATACTTGGCAGAACTTTTAATGGACTTGGAAAGCCAATAGATGGGGCTCCACCTATTATTCCTGATAAGCTTGCCGATATATCAGGTGCCCCGCTGAATCCATATGCTCGGGATTATCCAAATGAATTTATCCAGACAGGCATTTCAGCGATAGATGGGTTAAATACATTAGTAAGGGGACAGAAGTTGCCGATATTTTCAGGTTCGGGGCTTCCTCACAATCAATTAGCTGCTCAAGTAGCCCGTCAGTCAAAAGTATTGGGTGCAGAAGAGGAATTTGCAGTGGTTTTTGGGGCAATGGGAATAACTTATGAAGAGGCAGAGTTCTTCAGAAGCGATTTCAGGAAGACAGGAGCAATAGAGCGAGCCATTTTATTTATAAATCTTGCAGATAACCCAGCTATAGAACGAATTGCGACTCCAAGAGTAGCATTCACAGCGGCAGAGTATCTTGCATTTACTCTTGGGATGCATGTTCTTGTGATATTGACAGATATGACAAACTACTGCGAGGCATTGCGTGAGATTTCAGCTGCCAGAAAAGAAGTGCCAGGGAGAAGAGGATACCCCGGATATATGTATACAGACCTTGCGACAATTTATGAGCGAGCCGGGAAAGTTAGCGGCAAACCCGGATCAATAACTTTGATTCCAATTTTAACAATGCCAGAAGATGATAAGACTCACCCGATTCCAGACCTTACGGGTTATATTACAGAGGGGCAAATTATATTATCAAGAGCAATGCATCGGAAGAAAGTATCTCCTCCAATTGATGTGCGACCCTCACTTTCAAGGCTTAAGGACAAAGGGATAGGCGAAGGCAAGACTCGTGAAGACCATGCGGATGTGTTTAATCAGTTGTTTGCCTGTTATGCAAGGGGCAAAGAAGTAGAAGAGCTTGCAGTTATTTTAGGAGAGGGAGCACTTACTGAGACGGACAAGCTGTATCTAAAGTTTGCGGATGAATTTGAGAAACGGTATGTATCGCAAGGGGGATATGAGGACCGTGCAGTTGAGCATACTCTTGATTTGGGATGGGAGCTACTGTCAATGTTCCCGAGAGCCGAACTTAAACGGATAAGAGATGAGTATTACGACAAATATATGCCAAGGTTTAAGAAATAAAGTAGGGGCAACTAACAGGATATTTGAGATGGAGCTTTTGTCAATGTTTCCAAGAGCTGAGCTTAAATTGTAGGCACAGCATTACCTTCTATAAAATCGGTGTTTAATAAATCCAAGTATCTAATTATTGGTGTAGTCTGCCTTGGTTTTTTCCTCAGGTTTCTATTCCTTTTCAAGAACCCTAATTTTAATTATACAGACTTTGAAGGTCCACTTCCTTCAGAAATTTCTTATCTTAAAGGAGATTCTCCTCACGATTCTCAAGAGTATAAATCTTTAGCGTTAAACCTGTTGAGACATCACAGATTTTCCTGGAATTCAGAACCTGTGACATTCAGGACCCCAGGATATCCTCTCTTTATTGCAACAATTTATTCTCTTTTTCCCAGAGAGAAGACTAAAGCCTCCAACTCCAAGCCACCAAGGGATTGGGCAGTTATGTTAATTCAAGTATTTTTAAGCACTGCGAGCATTTATCTTATTTATCTCATTGGCAAGGAGGTCTGGAATAAAAAGAAGGAGGATAAAGACCATCGCTACGGCTATTGGGCAGGGATAATACCTGCGTTTCTTTTTTCGTTAAACCCTACGAGCATACTTTTCTCATCTCTTTTTATGGCGGAGACACTTTTTGTATTCTGTATTCTTATGGGTAGTTGGCTTTTTCTTAAGAACGGGAGTCCCTGGACTGGCTTTGTTTTTGGGGCTTCAGCTCTTATAAGGCCTATTGCACTTTATATTTTTATCCCTTTAGTTTTTTTGCAGGGCAATTTTAAAAAGGGGATTATTTTCTTGGCTTTATTTTCTCTGCCTATTTTGCCGTGGATGGCAAGGAACTTTAAAGCATATAACTTGCCACTTTTTACTTCTATCCAAGGATGTAATTTACTCTTTTATAACGCAAGTATTTTAGAATCAGAGGAATTAAGGGTTAGTCTTAAAGAAACGAGAGATAGACTACAAAAGAAGTTAGATTTTTCAGCCAATCCTTTACAGATTTCTCGTCAGGCACAAAAAATAGCAATCAGGAGGATCATGAAAAGTCCATTTAGATATACATTTATCCACCTAAAAAGTGCGTTTCATATATTTCTACCGACAAAAGCAGATGATGTTATTTTAAGGACTTTTGGGATAGATGTCACTCAATCTCGTTTCTCTAAGTTCGTTCTGGAAAACAAAGGAAATTTAGTTCTTAAATTTATAGTAGTGTTATTTACAGGAATAGAATTTCTTGTGGTTATTGGATCTCTAATTTTGGCTGTTATTGGGTTTATCCGTTCACCTCGTTATCCTAATTTATTTTTTGCCCTTATCGTGGGTTATTTTTTTATCCTTTCAGGAGTTTTTGCTTGGGATAGTCGGTTTCGATTTCCATTGATTCCATATATTTATCTTTTGGCAACAAGCACCTTATGGCTAAAAAGAAAATAATAGTGGTGATGCCAGCATATAATGCTGAGAAAACCCTTCCCAAGACATACAATGACATTCCGAAGGGGTTTGTAGATGAAATAATATTAGTTGACGATGCCAGCAAAGATAGGACAGTTGAAATAGGCAAGGAATTAGGGCTTAAGGTCGTGGTGCATAAGCAAAATTTAGGTTATGGTGCAAACCAGAAGACTTGTTACAAAGAAGCAATAACGGAAGGGGCAGATATAGTAGTGATGCTTCATCCGGATTATCAATATGACCCCACTTTATTGCCTCATATTGTGAAGCCAATAGAAGACGGGAAATGCGATTGTGTATTAGGTTCCAGGATATTGGCTAAAGATGCGATTAAAGGTGGTATGCCTTGGTACAAGTATTTCGGCAATAGGACTTTGACAATAATAGAAAATTTAGTGCTTGGACAGAAGCTTTCTGAATATCATACCGGCTATAGAGCATACAGTAGAGAACTTTTAGAGAAAGTTCCCTTTGAATCAAATTCTAATAATTTTGTGTTTGACACTGAGATAATAATTCAGCTTGTTGCCCAAAAATTTAGTATAAAAGAATCGCCTGTTCCGACAAGGTATTTTAAAGAAGCTTCCTCAATAGATTTTTCTCGCAGTGTGGAATATGGAACAGCTATTCTGCTTAGGCTTATTTATTATGTAATTTGGAAAGCCTCCGGGATACAAATATTTAGAATAAGACCTTAATTACTACTAAATTGGTTAACATAGATTGAAAAAAAAAGTTGACAAACAATGTGTGATGAAGTATTAAAATAAATATAAGGAAAAGATGGTTTTTAAGTTAATAAAATAAGGAGGAAAGGTGAAAAAGTATTTTATTTTAATGTTGCTTTTGCCAGGAATTTTAGAAGCTACTCCTATAGCACCTTCAATAACTGGAGCGAAGGGACTTCATCATATAATGGCGGCAGACTTAGGATATCCGGGTATTTTTCATTTTAAACTTTCAATACGAGCAGCTACATCAGATTTGGGTGTTTATTTCCCTTATTCTGAGTTAGATAGTTTACGACATCCCACAGGCAATATCTTGATAGACAGTAGTCTTAATGCTATAGATACATATTTTGAGGGTGATTTTGACTTTGCTCTGGGCTGGGCTGTTACGCGTTGGCTTGAACTTAATATCAGAGGAAGATACTGGAGTGATTACATAGACTGTGATGATGCACCCAGGGTTAAGTTAGGTCCCAGAACAGCCGATCCTTATGAGAACTGGTTTTATAATGGATGGCAAAACCGAGCATCAATAGATAGAGGAGATACGGATATTGGGGTCAAACTTGTTTTCGGCTCCAAATTTGCTTTATATCCTTATGTTTCTATTCCAACCGGCACAGAGAGAGAAGACACTCTATACGATGCTTCTTACTTTGGGAAACGCACTCGCTCCAATCATGGTGGAATATTTAGATATTTCACAAATGGCACAATGTCACCTGGAGTTTTATTGCTCCTGAGTGGCTCAACTAAAACCGAGTCGCCCATAAGTGGATACCTGAATGTTGGATATCAAATGAAGGGAGGAAATGCAAGTGAGATTAAATATGGATTAGGAGCAGACATCCTTTTCTTCGACTATTTTGACCCTTTCATAGAGTTTTGGGGTAGCAGACGCTCTTTTGGAGAAGACCCATTCGGAGACCATCCTCCTTCTTATGTAACTTTGGGAATGAAATTTATTGGCACAGGAGTAAGTGCAGACCTCGGTGTGGACTTTCTTCTCTTAGGAAAAAGGGATTATGACTTTAATGATTTCGGGCATTATCCAGATGACCACGTAACAACAGGTTGGGGAGCAAGACCTACCTGGGCAATAAACTTAACGTTCGGCTATTCCTATGATTTCTATAATATGAGACCCGTCACAAATAAAGGAATGATAGTTGGACAAATAGTTGATGCAATGACAAAAGAATCAATAGATGCAATAATATCCATTACTGGCAAACAAAGATTGGTAAGCGACCCCTTAACCGGAACATATGAGACAAAAGTCTCTCCCGGAAAAACAAGAGTTGTTGCAGTAAAGAAAGGATACAGGGCTGAAACAAAAGTTGCTATGGTTCCGAGAGGAGAAAGAATAGCAGTAGATTTTGAGCTTGAGCCAGAGATAACGCATAGTGTTATTACTGGTAAAGTTGTAGATAAATGGACAACTAAACCAATTGATAATGTGGAAATTTCACTATCTCGCGGAGAAACGAAAATTACAAAGAAAGCTGAACCGGGCACCATTACCAAGACATTAGGAAGGAGAACTTACAAACTAAATCCTGAAACTGGTACCTGGAACTTGCTTAAAGAATCTGCAAAAAAAGAAGATATAACTACAACTATTGGTGGGAAGCTATACAGACTAAATATGATGACAGGAGAATGGGAAGCACTTAAAGGAGCAGTTGAGCCTCTTGAAGATGAAGATATAACTATGCTTATTGATGGAAAACTACACAGGCTAAATACTATTACCGGAAAATGGGAAGAGGCAAGAGGAATTGTTAGATTTGAGGACATCGCAAAAGAGGAAGACATTACCCAAACCATTGATGGCGAACTTTGCAAACTAAATGTAGTAACAGGTATATGGGAGAAAGTAAAAGTCCGCACTTCTCAAGTTGAAGAGCTTGCAGATACTATAGTTAAGAATGACAATGAAGGGCTTTATCAGTTGGACCTTGTTCCACCCGGAACCCATCATGTTACTGCATCAAAGAAAGATTATATTCCTCAGCTTTCGCCAGTTGTTTGTGAAGCTCATGCAACATCGGTCCTTAACTTTGAATTACTTGCTGAGAAAATAGTCCTCAGGGGAATACACTTTGAATTTGATAAATCAAAACTTCTTGTAGATTCTTATCCAATCCTTGAAAAGCTATACAGATTTCTAAAAGATAATCCGAAACTCTGCGTTGAGATAGGTGGGCATACTGACTGGATAGCGAGTGATGGATATAACATAGAACTCTCACATCGCAGGGCTAATGCAGTAAGAAACTATCTTATAAAACACGGCGTATCTCCCAGCAGGATAATTTCTAAAGGATACGGCGAGTCTATGCCTATAACAAGCAACAAAACAGATGAAGGTCGTGCACTCAACCGCCGCATAGAGCTTAAAATTCTGAAGAAATAATATTTAGGCATAAATTCAACCTGTGCTACTTTTTGAGTCAGAGATTACATTGATTTAATTCTTTTTTCGTTACTTCAAAAAAACCCAGATTACCAAAAAGCTTTTCTCTTGACTTTCTCTATAAAATACATATTTTTAGAATGTAGGAACACAATTTATCGCAGACTCGTATAAGAAGATTGTAGATTCTTTTCAATCTTTTAATCTGCGTATATCTGTGTCCATCTGTGGTTAATGTAGTATAATGAAAATTTGTATTGTTTCTGACTTGTATTATCCCTATCCGGGTGGGGTGTCAGAGCATGTGCATCATACTGCATTAGAGCTCAGGAAATTGGGGCACGATGTTAAAATATTGACAACAAACTATCCTAATAAATTTCATTTTCATAACTCTTCTGTCCTTTCCGAAGATACAAATGAAAAAGAAAATGTCATCAGAGTTGGCAACGCTATACCCTGCTCAATAAATAAATCTGTTGGAGTAATACCAGTGGGTTTTAATCTCCCCGGGAGAATTCAGAGAATCTTAAACACACGGACAAATAGTTCTGTAACCCCGAATTTTGATGTAATCCATTTCCATACTCCTAATGCTTATTTGCCGCTCTTTGCAATTAAACGTTCAAAATCACTGAATATCGTAACCTATCATTCACATGCACCTAAACTTAAGTGGCATAACCATATGGCTCGTCTAACTCGGTCATACATAGATAAAGTAGATGGTGCAATTGCAGTATCTGATGCGGCTCTTGATACTATAGCAAGATTTATTGATTTCCCTCATACTATTATTCCTAATGGTATAGATACGACAAGATTCTCTCCTGAAGTGCAACCCTTCTCTAAATTTAAAGACGGAGGACCTAACATTTTATTTGTTGGCAGGTTTGAGCCGAGGAAGGGGCTAAAATACTTACTTCAGGCATTTCAAGAAGTTCGGCAAAAAATACCGACCGCAAGACTCATTGTGATAGGAAAGAATGTCTCAAGCACCAAGTCTCAAGCATCAAGCCAGAAAGGAGTTTATTTTGAAGGAAGGGTATCTCCGGAGGATGTGCCAAGATATTATGCTACCTGCGATGTCTATTGCTCACCAGCTACTGGGGGAGAAAGCTTCGGTATAGTTTTATTAGAAGCAATGGCAAGTGGCAAAGTAGTCCTCGCCTCTGATATTCATGGATATAGGGATGTCATTACTGATGGAGAGGACGGGCTATTAGTTGAGCCCAAAAACCCAACTGCTCTTGCT
>JAUWHX010000040.1 GCA_030605695.1 bacterium
GAAATTACTTTACCCTGATGGCAGATTACAACTTTCCTGTCGGAGTTTCCCAACATATATATCCGTATTTTTTGGAAGGCAGTCGTTGTTTAGGAAGTTTTTCCCGGGAAACCCGTTTTCTAAGGGGTTTTTATTGACAGACCTTGATTATAATCGTGTGCAGAAAGTGGATTGGATAATTGGTGCTTGTATACTTACAAAACGAGAGATATTAGAGCAATTTGGATATTTTAGTGAAGAGTTTTTCCTCTTTGTTGAAGACCTTGATTTTTGTTATAGATTGAAAAAGATGGGACTTGATATTTATTACTTCCCGGAGGCAGTTTTTTATCATTACCATGGAGTGAGTACCGGAAAGCATTGGTTTAAATCAACGATATATCATAATCTGGGGATGTATAAGTTTTTTAATGAGCATTACAATTTGGGACCTCTTTTCAAACCTATTGCTGCAATTGGTTTACTGCTTAGGATATTTTGTGTTGTCCTTTTCCATAGTATTGCAAGAAAGGAACCAAAATATTCGTTAGTCAGAGAGAGACTCAAAGATTAGCGATATTTCTTTTTGATATGCGGGATTAATCCTCCCTCTTTGATGATTTCAAGAATGAATTTTGGGAGTGGGGCTACTTTAATTTCAGTATCTTTCAACTTTATCAGTCCTTTAGCAAAATCTACTTCAATAAAATCAAAATTACCTTGTTCTACTTTCTTGGATATTCCGGGGGCTATAAGGATTGGCAAACCTAAATTGATTGCATTGCGGTAATAAATCCTTGCAAATGACTCTGCGATAATTCCGCCGATTCCAAGATGTTTAAGGCAAGCAACTGCTTGTTCCCTGGATGAGCCACATCCAAAGTATCTACTTGCAACAATAATGTCTCCTTTTTTCACTTCGCTTACAAATTCAGGCATTATCCCTTCAAATGAATGACTTGCCATTTCTTTTGGGTCACCTGTGATTTTAAGCCATCGTCCAGGATAGATTACATCCGTATTTACATTACTTCCCAATTTCCAGATTCTTCCTTTAATCATGGTTCACCACGACCTTCACCACAGAGTGGTGTTTTTTCTCTATCTCGAGACTTATCATGGCTCTGTGATTTCTCCTTTAACTGCTGAGATGGCAACAGTAGCAGGTGATGCAAGATAGACAAAAGATTCAGAACTTCCCATTCTTCCCTGAAAGTTACGGTTTGTTGTGCTTACACATACTTCTCCTTCTGCAAGTATTCCTTGATGAGCACCAAGACAGGGACCACATCCAGGGTTAAGAACTAACGCTCCTGCACGCACAAATATTTCCAGATATCCACGATGCATTGCCTCCAAATAAATTTCCCAGGAGGCGGGAATAACTAACATTCTCACAGACTTCACAACTCTCTTGCCATCAAGGATTTTTGCGGCTACTTCAAGGTCTTCAAGTCTCCCGTTTGTGCAGCTACCAAGTAAAGCCTGGTCTATTTTTATTCCCTTAACATCGGAAACAGGTTTAACATTATCAACTGAATGTGGGCAGGCAACTTGAGATTCAAGAGAAGTAACATCAAACTCCAAAACTTTTTCATATTTACCATCAGAAGCTATCTCCTGTATTCTATCTCCTGTATTCTGTATTCTTGATTTAACGTATTCAAGGGTTTTATCATCAACTTCAACGAAGGCGACTTTTGCACCCATTTCCATTGATAAGTTTGAGAGAACCATTCGTGAGGCGATGCTCATATCTTTTATCGCAGGACCGGAGAATTCAACAGCTTTGTAATCTGCTCCATCAGCTCCAAGTTTGCCAATTATATAAAGAATAAGGTCTTTTGCGGATACCCAGGGTTTAAATTTACCGTGCACCTCTATTTTTATTGTAGATGGGACTTTAAACCAGATTTCTCCGGTTGCCCAAATACCTGCCATTTCAGTTGCGCCAATTCCTGTTGCGAAAGTTCCAAATGCTCCATGTGTTGTAGTGTGAGAATCTGTGCCAACGAGAATTTCACCGGGTATTGTATGTCCTTTTTCAGGCAAGACTTGATGACAAATTCCAGCATACATATCATAGAAATGTTTTATCCCCTGCTCTTTCACAAATTCTCTGATACGCTTATGGGTCTCTGCTGTTTTCTCGCATTCGGCAGGAACTCTATGGTCAAATAGGAGAACAATTTTATCAGGGTTCCAAACCTCAGGGATTCCAATTTCTTTGAATGCCCGAAGCACGACATCTGCATTTTCATGGGACATAGCGACATCCACTTGAGCCATTACAATTTCACCGGGTTTTACTTCTTGTTTCCCAGAAGCTCTTGCGAGGATTTTTTCAGCTAAAGTCATTTGAGAATCATTTTATCCTGAAGATTAGTTATGTCAACCCTATTTTTGATAATGTTGAAAAACTTTAATATATTTTCCTTGACATTGCAGAGAAAAAATATATAATTCTAACTTGCTTCAGACGATTCAATATTTTAAATCATAAGGAGGTGTAAGATGTACGGTAAGTTAAAAGAAACTCTCCAAAGGGAGTTGGAGGAGATAAAGAATGCTGGGCTTTATAAAGAGGAATGGGAGATTCTCTCTCGTCAGGGTGCAGATATAAAAGTAAAGGGCGGAGAAGTTATAAATTTCTGTGCCAACAATTATCTTGGACTTGCAGGAGACCCGAAAGTTGCTCAGTTTGCAAAAGAAGGGGTTGAGAAATACGGATATGGAATGTCAAGTGTGCGATTTATTTGCGGAACCCAAGATATACATCGTGAACTTGAGCATAAGATTGCAGATTTTCTACACACAGACGATACTATTCTTTATTCAAGTTGTCTTGACGCAAATGGGGGACTATTTCACACATTGCTTGACGATGATGATGCCATAATATCTGATGCTCTAAATCATGCATCAATTATTGATGGAGTCAGATTGTGTAAAGCAAACAGGTTTATATTTAAACATGGAGATATGGAGGACCTGGAAAAAGTATTGAAAGATACGCAGAAATACACTTTGAGGTTGATAGCAACAGACGGAGTATTCTCAATGAATGGGAATATTGCAAAGCTTGACAAGATATGTGCACTTGCAGAGAAATACAATGCACTTGTGATGATTGATGATGCTCATTCTACTGGATTTTTTGGCAAGACAGGTAGAGGGACTCCTGAGTATAGAGGGGTAGAAGGCAGAGTTGATATAATCACATCAACTCTTGGCAAAGCACTTGGTGGTGCGTCAGGTGGATTTACAACTGGGAGAAAAGAAATAATTGATATACTGCGTCAGAGGTCAAGACCTTATCTTTTTTCAAACACTCTTGCTCCACCAATTGCATATACAGCAATGAAAGTAATAGATATGCTTGGAGAGACAACCCAGCTAAGAGATAAACTTGAATGGAACACAAAGTATTTCAGAGAGGGCTTGGCAAATCGTGGATTTAAGATTACGCCGGGTGTTCATCCTATAATTCCAATTATGCTTGGTGATGAGAAGCTTGCTCATGATATGGCACGAGATATGCTTTTAGATGGGATTTATGTAGTCGGATTCTCGTATCCAGTAGTTCCAAGAGGACAGGCAAGGATACGAGTTCAGATGTCAGCGGCTCATGATAAGAGACATCTGGATAAGGCACTTGATGTATTCGAAAAAGTAGGCAAGAAATACGAGGTGATTTAAGCTAAAGAAGTAGGTGAATCACGAATATTGGATGAGGGAAGCTCTCAAAGAGGCGAGAGTTGCAAGCGAGGAAAAAGAAATTCCTGTTGGAGCTGTTGTTGTTCTTAATGATAGGATAATAGGGCGAGGGCATAATCAAGTTGAAACACTCCAAGACTCAACTGCACATGCAGAAATGGTTGCTATAACGAGTGCATCTCAAACTATTAAGAATTGGAGATTAGAGGATGCAAGTATTTATGTAACTTTGGAACCCTGTCCTATGTGTGCTGGGGCAATTTTACTTTCAAGAATCAGCAAATGTATATTTGGAACACGAGACCCAAGATTTGGAGCCCTTGAAAGTATTTACCAGATTAAAGATAAAAAACTTGAAATTATATCGGGAATCCTTGAAGGTGAGTGCAAGGAGCTAATAGAGGGATTTTTTAAAACCATAAGGGAAAAAGATAAGAGATAAACTTTCTTGCTACAAAGAATGAAAAAGAAGAAAAGTAAGCTTAGGGGTTGGATTGAGGACCTTATTTTTGTTGTAGTAGCTGTTCTTTTAATCAGAGCTTATGTGATTCAAGCTTATCGTATTCCGACTGGCTCAATGGAGCGAACCTTGCTTGTCGGAGACCACTTGTTTGCGTGCAAATTCTTGTATGGAATTCGCATTCCATTTACTGATAAGCGAATACTTGAATTTCGTGAGCCGAGACGAGGAGATATAATAGTATTTAGATTTCCTTATGAGCGCAAGGATTTTGTAAAGCGGTGTATAGCTGTGGAAGGAGATATTGTTGAGATAAAGGACAAACAAGCGTATGTGAATAATAGGTTATTATATGAGCCATACACGCATCACGGAGACCCCGGAAATTATGCGAGATTAGAAATTCCTGAGTTTGAGTATCAACGGGCGTGGGTTCGTGGCGAGTTTAGAAATGCAGGTGCGATGATAAGAGATAATTTTGGTCCAGTGAGAGTGCCGAATGGATGTATGTTTATGATAGGAGATAATCGAGATTTTTCATTTGATTCCAGGTTCTGGGGACCTCTTGAGAAGAAATGGATTCGGGGGAAAGTTCTTGTATTATATTTTTCCTGGAACAAAGAACCTCCGTTATATAAAATCTGGAAGAAAGTTAGATGGAAGAGAATCGGAAATATAGTTCATTGATAAAAAGATTAGAGATTAATAGAAACTTGTCCACAGGATTCTGTGAATAGAAACTTATGGAAATTTATTGTTACTACAAATTTCTACTAATTTCTATGAATTTCTATCAATTTCAAACGTTGTAATGTATAATTTATATTTGCTCATATTTATTGGAACACAAACCCCTGAGCTTGAGATTCCAAAAGTAGTAATATACGGGGAAAGAAAAGTGGATATAGAAGTTCTTAAAAGAGAGCTTGTTCCGGATACTATCCCTATGGATGAGATTCCGAAGCTTAATCCTCCAAGACTTGTGTTTAATAAATCTTCTCATCTCTCGGGTTATAAATCTCGCAACTCTTTATTTAATTTAAGAGGAAGTGCGGGTGGAAGTGGTATGGTTAAAGGATTTTATGGTAGAGAACAATTTTCCACAAACTTTTCATACTCTAATGATGTAAAAGGAATAGAAAATGGGGTAGATTTAGGTGCTGGAGGGAGTTTTGAGAATATGTCTTTTGGAGCAAATTATGAATTTGAAAACTACGCAGGAAAGGTGTTTGAAACAATTAAATATGGAGTGTTTAAAACAACTATTAGTTATATCTTACCTTCTTTGTATCTGAACACTGAAGGGTATTTTGGTACTTTAGAAAAAACGTTAGATGGTTTAGGTACAAGTGGAAAAGAAGCAGCGTTTGTTGGTTACGGCAATTATTTTATTCCATTAAAGTGGATGAATCCAAGAATAGAGTTCTATGTAGCCCACGATAATTTATTGGATTCACTGGTTTTCTCAGGAGGAGGAAAAGTTGCTGGTAATTTTGCGGATTGGCTTATTGAACCCGGGGTTAAACTTTTCTCTCAATCTCCGTGGATTCTGCCTTCTTTAAGATTAGAGAAACATAAAGTAATATGGTTTGAATATTCTCCATCCTTTTCATTGATAACAAGAGATGAAGCTTTAAGTTCTAATCGTTTTGTAAGGAGTGGAGCACATATAGATAGAAGAAAAGTAGCAAGAGTAGGGGGTAAACTAAAGAACTTTAAACTAAACTTTGACTGGATTCAGGACTATCCTTATTTTTTCGGTCCCATTAGCTCCTCTACCACCAAAACTGTTTTGCCCTATCATTATTATTCTCAAAGTGACACTACGGTTTTCACGATTAGCGGGATAATTGAGCGAAAGTTTGGGACTATTAGATTAAGGCATAATGTAAGCGGGATTCCAGAGTATATTCCTCCGTTCATTTTGGGATTAGATTTTAAGTGGAGAGATTATAAATTAAAACTTGACTATGGAGGACATAGTGATTATAATTATCTGGATTTAGAGATTAGTTGGATATTTCATAAGAATTTAACTCTATTTCTGGATGTCAGAAATTTATTTAATGAAGATGATACGATATTTGATGTATATTATGAGTCAAGACGCAAGATTTTACTTGGCTTAGACTTAAAGCTATGAACAAGAACCCCTTTTTTTCTAAACCACAAAGGGCACAAAGAAAATGAAGTTGCAAGAGACAGACAAACTCTCTAATAGAGTCATTGGTTTATGCATAGAATTGCTTAAAGATGGAATTAAAAGGATTGTTTTATAAAAACTTTGTGGGCTTTGTGAGCTTTGTGATTGATATTTTACATAACACCAAAAATGAGGAAGTGTGAGATGAGAAGAATGTTTGGATTTATTGGAATAATTGCAGGAACACAATTTATTGTGTCCTTGCCCGCAATTGCAGATACTACTTGGGTGAATGGAATTATTAGTGCCGACACCACCTGGATACCAGCAGGAAACCCATATATTGTGACAGATAGTGTGATAGTTGATAGTGCTATAACTCTTGATATAGAGCCGGGAGTAGAAGTGAAAATTGATTCAGCAAAGTATATAATGATAAAGGGAACGATGAATGCTATTGGGACAGTAACGGATTCAATTATAATATCAGCACGCGATACTACAAAAAGATGGTCTCGCCTCTGGTTTAAAGATGCCTCTGCTGGTAGCCTATGCTATTGCAGAATTGAATACGCAGGCAATTCTGCAATTTATGACTCCTCTGCAAGCTCATTGGTGATAGAATATAATACCATTACTGGCAACTCCACTGATTATGATGGTGGTGGCATCCATAGTTATGGTTCACCCACGATTACGGGCAACACCATTACGGGCAACTTGGCTGAATCGCAGGCTGAATCGCAGGGTGGTGGCATCTATAGTGAGGGTGGTTCACCTACGATTAGTGCTAATACCATAACCAACAACTCGGCTAATGGTGGTGGTGGCATCTATAGTAAGGGTGGTTCACCTACAATTAGCGGGAATACCATTACGGACAACTCGGCTAAAAATTATGATGGTGGTGGCATCTATAGTAAGGGTGGTTCACCCACGATTAGCGGGAATACCATTACAGGCAACTCGGCTCGTGGTGGTGGCGGTGGCGGCATCTGTAACTACTCTGGTTCCCCCACAATCAGCGGGAATACCATTACCAACAACTCATTTAAGTATTATGGCGGTGGTGGCATCTATAGTATGATGGGTGCTTCACCCACGATAAAGCATAATACCATTACCGATACCACAGCATCGGCTATCTACATCCATTCCGACAGTGCCAAGATTAACAGCAATAATCTTTATGTTACCGGTTATGCGGTCTGGAATAACAGCACGAGCAACATAGATGCCCGGTATAATTACTGGGGGACGGTGAGTAGTGATACTATTGAATTATTTAGAATCCGGGACTTCTATGATGACTCTACTACGGGGGTAGTGTATTACGAGCCATTCTTGACAGACACTTTCGGGATAGAAGAGCCTTCCAATTCTCAATTATCAATTAGCAATTCTCAATTGTCAATTTATCCGAATCCATCTTTTAGTAATACTACGATTAAATATGAAATGCCTAAAGCCACGAATATAAGTTTGAGACTTTATGATATATCAGGCAGACTGGTTAAAACTATTTATTCTGGGACTCAAGAAAAGGGATATCACAAGATAGAAATACCACGCAGGGAGTTTAGGAGAGGCATCTACTTTATCAGATTTAAGGCAGGTGAGTTTGAGTCCACAAGGAAGCTGATTTTAATGTAAATGCTCAAAACAGCACACAGATTTACACAGATTGAAAAGATAAACACAGATTTAAATAATTCCAATAAATTGAGACTGTGTAAATCCGTTTTTTATCTGCGAATATCTGTGTGCTAATGTAAAGGAGGGCACAATGACTTTTATGGGAATTTTAGTAAAAGGCGGTTGGATGATGATTCCTATTCTCATTTGTTCTATAGTTGCTATTATAATTGTTATTGAGAGAATGCTTGTTTTATCTCGTGCAAATCTACCTTCTGATTTTATGGGAAAATGCAAGTCCTATTTAGAAAAAGAAGACCGTCAAGGTGCAATTGAGCTGTGCGGACTTTACGATTCACCTATTGCAAGAGTTATAAAAGAAGGGCTTACGGGTGATGAAGAGACAATGAATATCAAAGCAAATCTTGAGGTTGCGGAACTTGAGCGTCGTATTACTGCACTTGCGACGATAGTTGGGATTGCACCGTTGCTTGGTTTTCTTGGCACAGTTACAGGTATGATACGAGCATTTATGCAAGTTCAGCAACTTGGAGGAAATGTGAATGCGTCAGTTCTTGCAGGTGGAATATGGGAAGCACTGGTTACTACTGGAGCTGGACTTGCAGTCGGAATAATTGCATATATATTTTATAACTATATAGTAGGACGTATAAAAGGGGTTGTACAAACTATTCAAAATAAATCACTTGAGGTTTTAAAATGGAAATAAAAACACATCACGAACCATTGAGTTCTATATCTCCTACATCTATAGCAGATGTGGTTTTGCTTCTCCTTATTTTCTTTTTGCTAACTTCAACTTATGTTCTTGAGCCGGGCATCAGGGTGAAACTTCCATCATCTACTTCAGCTGAAGTTGTATCAAAAAAGGAGATTGTGGTGACGATTACAAAGGATGGGGAGCTATTTTTAGGAGGAGAGAGAATTGGACTTCTTGAACTTGCAGGTGGATTGGAAGCAGAATTAGCGGAATCTCTTGATAAATTGATAATTATTCGGGCTGAAAAGGAAGTCGAAGTTGACCGTCTTATACGGATAATGGATATGGCAAGGAGTGTCGGAGGAGAGAAATTCTTTATTGCTACAAGAAAAGCAATATAAAAAGTAAAAAAAAGCTTGACAACCTGTAATTCTATAATATTAATTCATTAAAGTTGGTATCGGATTAAGGAAAGGGCCTATTAGATTCTTTAACGTACGTAGTAGTAATTTTAAATTTTGAGAAGATGTATGTTGAAGAAATAATAGGTTTTTTACTATGGGATGTGGGAATAATGGTATGTTGTAATGCATTATTAAAATGAAAAAATATCTGCTTATATTGAGTGTTTTATTTTTACTCCGAGGAGTTCAGGCAGAGGCAAGTGAGGCAGGAGCAATTTTTCTTATAATCTATCCGGGAGCGAGGCCAAATGGAATGGGAGCTACATTTACTGCTATTGCTGATGATGCATTAGCTACTTACTACAATGACGCAGGATTAGGATTCCAGAAAGGCAAAAATCTATCTCTTATGCATGCAAACTGGTTGCCAGGATTATATCAAGGGATGTATTATGAACTCATCTCATATGCTCATCCTGTTACTGGAGGAGTAGTTGGAGGGCATATCATATATTTGACTACGGGAGAAACAGTTGGAGTGGATGAGAAAGGTAGCGAAATAGGAAGATGGACAACCTGGGATGCTTCAGTGAAAATTTCTTATGGGACTAAAATAAGTAAAACTTTAGCTCTCGGAGTAGGTGCAAAATGGATTTATAGCTTTCTTTGCCCATTAGATATAATCCGAGAGATATTAGGACCAAGTTACCGATTTGGAGGTAAGGGTAATTCCTGGGCTTTTGATGTATCAAGTCTTTACATACCTAATAAAAGGCTTCAACTTGGTTTATCTCTTCAAAATATGGGACCGAACATAAGTTATCTGGATGCAGGAACATCAGACCCACTTCCCTGGACATTTAGATTTGGGATTGCATGGCACGTATTTAGTAGTGCAACAAATAAACTTACAATTTCAGGAGAATTGACAAAAATTGTAGTCGGCTTTGGTGACGATTTGAAAAACATAGGAAACCCAAACACTCGTAAAGATGCGTTTACTTATATCTATCAGGATACTTGGAAAGGACTCGGAGCAGAATATGTTATGGCAGAAATGTTTTCTGTTAGGGGAGGATATTTCTGGGATGTAGTTGGTCATCGTGTAGGTGCAACATTTGGTGGGGGGATAGACTTAAAAGGACTTAGATTTGACATAGGAGTTGACGCCGCACTTTATGATTTCCCTACAAGCAATTATCGCTTCTCACTGAGCTATTCTTTCTGAATGTATGGCGTTCTTCTTGTCAATAAGCCTTCCTCGTGGACTTCATTTGATGTAGTAAAATACATAAGAAAAATCTCAAAAACCTGTTCGCAGAATCCTACGGACAAAGTTGGGCATACAGGTACTCTTGACCCTCTTGCTCAAGGACTTCTAATTCTCTGTCTTGGTAAATACACCAAACTTGCTTCTTCCTTGATGAACAAAGAAAAAGAATATCTCGCTACTATTAGACTTGGAGAGGCAAGAGATACAGACGATATATCAGGTGCACTTATTCAGATGTCCCCTGCCAGATGCCAGATGTCAGATATAAAAAAGGCACTCCAGGAGTTTGTAGGAGAAATACTGCAAATTCCTCCAATGTATTCTGCTCTGAAGTTAAACGGTATTCCTTTGTATAAATTGGCAAGAAGAGGAAAAACAGTAGCTCGGAAGCCAAGAAAAGTGCAAATATTTAAAATAGAGCTCGAAGATTATACTCCTCCATTATTAAAGATTAGGGTTGTGTGTGGCAAAGGCACTTATATACGTGCTATTGCAAGAGATTTAGGAGAAAAACTCGGATGTGGCGGGTGTATTGAATCATTGACTCGCACAAGGATAGGGGAATTTAAACTTTCTCAAGCTGTTGACCCCAAATCAATACATTCTTGTCAGGAGCTGGAAAACTTGCTTATACACGATTACACGAATAAGAATATTTAACTGTAGAGACGCAAAGGACGCAGAGGGACACAGATTAACAGGCGATTGGAAGAGAATTTAAAGAGATAAAAGTAAAAGATAAAAATTTAACCATAGAGAACACAGAGGAAAAAAGCTCTGTTTTTCTGTAACTAAATAATTGCATCAATCACTATTTAAAGAAAAACCATGGACCCTACTAACAGAATCCACGGTTTTTGGCGTTTAAGTCAAATTAAAGTTTGACTACCTTCACTGCTTTTGGTCCCTTATCACCTTGTTCTACTTCAAATTCTACTTCATCACCTTCACCAAGCACTTTAAATCCTTCTCCTGTAATATCTCCATGATGGACAAAAACATCTCCGCCATCCTCTTGTTCAATGAAGCCGTATCCTTTGTTTTCATTGAACCACTTCACTTTTCCCTTAGGCATATTAAATACCCTCCTTTCATATTGCTACAACATACTTTATGTAATTTGCTTTGTCAAGGATAAAATTCACCTTCCAACACACCTATCTACTACTCTTCGATTTTTATGCACATTATGCGAAAAATTTATAAAGGATGATATTCGGTCC
>JAUWHX010000091.1 GCA_030605695.1 bacterium
GTGAAAGAAAAAAGAATATCATCGCTTTTTTGTTTAACCTCTGCAATATTTTCAATCCTCCTAATAAGAATTATTGCACTTCAACTAATGAATGTCCAAAAATACAAACGACTTGCAAGAGAAAATTATGTGAAACCTCAAGTTGTAGAATCACCGAGAGGAATAATATATAGCAGAGACAGAAAAGTACTTGCCGAGAATATTCCAAGTTATACAATTATTATAGATTCTAATCGGATAATAGAGGAAGAACATAAAGAGTTTTCTTTATTCTTGAAATTGCACAGCCATCTGGATAGTGTACCTTTGCAAACTGACCGCCTGTGTTGCTATGTAATAAACAAGGTTCCTTTCTCAATAATTTGTGATATTGAGGAGCACAAAGAGGATTTTCCAAGTGTTTCTATAATAGCACGTCCAACAAGAAGATACCCTAATTATGAGATTTTTTCACACCTTTTGGGTTATACATCAGAGATTTCAAAAAAAGAGCTTAAAGCTCATCCCGGCTACAGATTAGGAACTACTATTGGTAAGTCAGGGATAGAAAAGGGCTATGAAGAATTTTTACGCGGTAAGGATGGAACAAGATATATAGAAGTAGATGTAAGAGGTCGTGAGCTTGAGCTTCTATCTTATGTTTCTCCTGAGCCGGGTTGTGATATATGGCTTAATATTGATGCAGAACTTCAAATATTTGCTTATGAAACCTTACCTGATAAAGGTGCCTGCGTGGCAATGAACCCTCAAAGTGGTGAGGTTCTCTTGTGGGTATCAAAGCCGGGATTTGACCCGAATCTTTTCTCTGGAGGAATTCCTTCTAAAATATGGAGAGAATGGAGAGAAGATTCTCTCTCTCCTCTTTGGGACCGTGTGCTGAAGGGATGTTTCCCTCCAGCTTCAGTTTTTAAGCTTGTTACTGCTGCCGCTGGACTCGAAAAAGGAATAGTAGGTCCTCATACTAAACAACCTGTGCAATGCAATGGAAGTATGATGATTGGAAGAAGAGAATTTAAGTGTTGGGAGACTCACGGCTCTTTAAATTTAATAGATGCAATTGTTTACTCTTGTGATGTCTATTTTTACCAGCTCGGAATCTTGCTTGGTGTTGAGACAATGATGAGTCAAGCTAAAAAAGTTGGGCTTGGGGAGAAAACAGGAGTAGATATTCCAGGTGAACCTACTGGACTTATACCCTCAGAGAAGTGGTATGATAAAAGATATGGTAAAGGCAGATGGAGCAGAGGGATTTCAGCGAATCTGTCGGTGGGACAAGGAGAGATACTTACCAGTCCACTTCAGATTTTGTATTTTGTATCAGGAATTGCTAATCGCAAGGTTTTGAATACTCCGAGAATTGTAGCACGAGCGATAAGTTCAGATGGAGAAAAAGTTTTTTCAAACACTCCACATTCTCGTGCTCTCCCGTGGAGTGCTGAGACAATAGAAGTTTTAAGACAGGGAATGTTAGGAGTTGTGGAGAGACTTGATGGCACAGGAGGATTGGCGAGAGTTCCGGGAATAAAGGTAGCTGGGAAAACGGGAACAGCCCAGAATCCCGGTGGAGAGCACCATGCATGGTTTGTAGCTTTTGCCCCTTATGATAACCCTGAGATTTGTGTTGTGGTATTTATTGAAAATGGAGGGATGGGTGGTTCAGTAGCAGCCCCAATAGCAGGACAGATACTCAATAAGTTTTTTCACAAAAGTAAAGAGAGAATTTCTAAATCCGAAATCCTAAACTCTAAACAAATTCAAATGACCAAAATTCAAGACATATGTTCTGGATTTTGAATTTAGATATTGTTTAGGATTTAGTGCTTTGAATTTAGGATTTATAAAAACAAGATGGATTTTTGGGAAAGAATAAAGGGAAGAGTGCTTGTTGCTGATGGAGCAATGGGAACTCTCCTCTATGAACGAGGAGTTCCAAAAGGCCATTGTTATGACGAGCTTAATTTATCCAATCCGACACTTATTCAAGAAATCCATAAAGCTTATCTTGATGCAGGTGCTGAACTAATTGAGACTAATACCTTCGGGGCAAACGAGTATATTCTCTCAAAATATTATGACCTTGGCGAAAAAAGCAAAGAAATTAATTATAGAGGTGCAAAATTTGCAAGAGAAGTAGCACAAGATAAACTTGTGGCTGGAACTGTGGGACCGATTACAAGACCACTTGAGTCATGGGAAAAGTTACAGTCATCAGAAATAAAGGAGATTTTTACATCACAGATTCTTGCCCTTCTGGAAGGAGGAGTGAATATCATTATCCTTGAGACTATGGCTTCCATTGATGAGCTTATATTAGGATTTCGGGCTGCAAGAGCAGTATGCGACCTGCCTATAATATGCCAACTTTCATTTGCTGAAGATGGTCGCACAATTTTAGGTGTTGACCCTGTAGAAGCATCTATTAGACTTGACAAAGAAGGAGTCCAAATAATGGGTGTTAATTGTGGAATAGGGCCTCAGAGCGTATATGAATCCATTCGGCGTATGGGGCAGGGAACTCAGGCAATACTTTCAGCACAACCAAATGCAGGTAGAGCAAGTTGGACTGGAGAAAAGTTTGTATATCCTGCTACACCGGAGTATTTTGCAGATTACGCCAAACGATATGTGAGTAGCGGAGTCTCAATAATAGGCGGCTGTTGTGGAACTACTCCTGCACACATATCTGCTGTTAAAGAAGCTGTCAAGTCTTTAAGCCCCAAGCCCAGAAGAGTCGTGCACATAGATGTAGGGACGAGTTTGAAGCCCACTCCTACAGGTAGGGACGAAGTTGCCTCGCCCCTACAACAAATGCTTAAGGAGAAATTTGTTCTGAGTCTTGAACTTGAACCACCAAAATCCACAAATGTTGAAAAAGAACTACTCACAGCTAAAACTTTTAAAAACTTAGGTGGGGATTGTGTTAATATATCAGATAATCCTATGGCGAGACTTCGGATGAGTCCTATTCCTCTTGCCCATATAATTCAGGATAAAGTGGATATTGAGGTAATTCTACATTTTACCTGTAGAGACAGAAATCTCCTCGCAATTCAGTCTGATTTAATCGGAATGTTCGCTCTGGGAATTCAAAATATACTTGCTCTAACCGGTGACCCACCATCAGTTGGGGATTATCCATTTGCGACTGCTGTTTTTGAAATTAACTCTGAGGGGCTTGTAGAAATCATAAACTCTCTTAACAATGGAACGGACTGGCTCGGCAATCCAATTCCTAATCCAACTTCTTTTTTTGTGGGTGTTGCGGGTAGTCTAAAAGGGTTATCTCGCACAAAGAAAAAAGTAAGCAAGGGAGCAGGATTTATTCAAACTCAACCAATATTTGATATAGATAATTTCCAAAAGTTTATATCGGAGTTCCCTGATATTCCTGTAATCGCAGGGATTCTTGTGCTTGGAAGCTTGCGACAAGCTGAATTTATTCAAAATGAAGTCCCCGGAATTGTTATCCCAGACCCAATAATGGAGAGAATGAAAAAAGGAGCTACTAACGAGGGAGCAATTATTGCCAGAGAATTACTTCAGGAGTTACGAAAGTTCTCTAATGGTGCGTGTATAATGATTCCAGGTGGAAAGTATGAACTTATTGAGGATGTGCTAAAATGAACCACAAGAGCATAGATACTATCCTCTGCCTTTATGGGAAAATACTTTTCGTGGCTCAGTAGTTAGGAAGGGAAAAAATGAATATAAAAAGGTGTATCTTTGAGGGTGTTCTGATTTTTGGTACGGCTTTTACTTTATGGGCTGGAGACATTGCAGAATTTAATGATGTCTCTATAATTGATAACGAAAATGCGTATGCAGTTGGAAATAATGGAGCGGTTATGAAAAAGACACAAGATAAGTGGAAAGAAATAAATCTTGCAGTAACTCCTCAGATTAAGCAAACTGAATGGGACTTTCGGGGTATATGCTTTGTAGATTCACAAACTGGCTGGATTGTTGGCAATAATGATGAGCAACAAGGTATTGTGTTAAAAACAGAAGATGGAGGAGAGAATTGGACTGCCGAGTTTCCAAAGGTGAGAGATAAAAAGCTTCCATTTTATTGTATCAATTTCAGCAATGCAAGTATAGGATATATTGGAGCTGGCAATGGTTATGTGTTGAAAACTATATATGGGGGCGAGAAGTGGATACCAACTTGTGACAAACCAGTTCCTATGGGGATGTATAAGTCTAAATGTAAAGTTATAAGTTTATGGGTGGATAAGAGAGATTCTCCTCTTGGAGATCATGTGTGGGCTGAGGTAGTTACCGGGGAAGGCAAAAGAATAGTTTCGCGAAGCAGAGATGGGGGATATTCATGGACTAAGTGGATTCCTCCTAATGATAAAGAGTTTAGGGAGTTGTTTGGTATGACAAGAAATAATCCTGATTGGATTAAGCCAAGAAGAGTAGATAGTAGCGAGTAGTTAGTAGATAGGGAAATGATAAGACTTTTAAACAGTAAGGTGAGGATTTATCCCTCGCAAATAAGAATATTTCTTATATGCTCTATTATTTTGACTCCGGGAGTTTTATATTCGCTAGAGTTGTGGAATCTGGAGCTTGTGCTGGAAATCCCAGAGCCAGATACTTCTGGTGTGGGTCCTTCAGGTTTTGGGAGTGCACTTGCTAGTGGAGATGTAAATGGAGACGGATTTAGCGATATTATTGTAGGAGGTGGAGAAATTGGAGAAGATAACAATTGTGTATTTATCTATTATGGTGGAGAGACTCCAGACCCCATTCCGGATGTAATTATTATGCGAGAGCCAGAGATATCTGGCTTTTTTGGACAAGGAGTTGGAATTGGAGATGTAAATGGTGATGGGTATGATGACGTGATAGTAGTGCATGGCGGTTGTATATATTTTGGAGGCAATCCAATGGATTCGTTGCTTGATTTAGTAGCAATGATAGAAACGTGTGAGCGAATAGCACCGAAATGTGGTGACTTGAATGGGGATGGATACGATGATTGGGTATTAGGGGCTCCTTTTGACGGGAATGTGAATATTTATTTTGGAGATTCTATTCCGGATACAATCCCTGATATTAAATTAGAAGGCGGTAGTGGTTTTGGAGAGAGGATAGCAAGTGGGTTTGATGTGAATGCAGACGGATATGACGATTTGTTTATAGATAAACATACTAATAATAAGACTTACATTTATTATGGTGGGGACCCAATGGATACTATTCCAGATGTGGTAATAGCCCGTTCAGGAGAGGCAATTGCACTGGTGCCAGACCTCACCGGAGATGGGTTTGATGATGCCTGTGTGGGAGACCCATTTGCTCCGGGCAATGATACTGTATTTACTTATTGGGGTAGAAATCCAATGGATAATGGAGTTGACTTAATTTTTAGTGGCGACTCGGGAACTCATTTTGGGCGAGGAGTAGGTGGAACGATGAAAGGGAATAATGATGATTATGGAGACTTATTTATTAGTCAGGAAGGTATTACAGATACCACAGGAGCAGTCTACTTATTTTTGGGAGATTCTATTATGGATGTGCTTCCTGATGCATTCTTCAAAGGAACTAAACTACACGAGTATTGTGAAACTGTTGCGAGTGCGGGGGATATTGATAGAGATGGGATAGATGAGATTATGTTCTCAAATTATGCCGCTGTCTATAATTATTTAAGAGTTTGGGTATGTAAGTATACGGGACCGGGGGTGGAAGAGACCAATTCTCAATTAGCAATTAACAATTATCAATTAGCAATTTCTCCAAATCCAGTTGTTCGGAGAGCAGTCATTAATTATCAGTTGCCAGTTAAAAGTAAGGTATCACTGGAAATTTATGATGTTAGTGGGAGATTAGTGAAGAAATTGTTTGATAAGTCCCAAAAGTTAGGGCAGTATGAAGTTATATGGAACGGGACTGATGAGAAAGGGAAGTCAGTGGCATCAGGAGTCTATGTTTTTAAGTTAAAAGTAAAAAGTGAAAAGTTAGAGGTTGAAAAGACAAAGAAAATGCTTTTTTTAAAAGAGTAAGAGGAGATAATAATGCTTAAGAGAGATACGGAGATTAGATATATAAATGTTTTCCTCTGTGCTCTCTGTGGTTAAAAAAGGAGATAAAATGAAAATTGCTATGATGGGTGGTTGGAATACAGACTCAGGTGCTTCGTTTCATGCTGAACTTGTTGGAAGAAACTGGATAGACCAAGGGCAGGGGTTAAAAGTGTTTACCTTTTATGACTATGCTTTTCACGGAACACAAATTACTGGCAAAGACGAGGATTATGTGGAAAGATGTTTTACAGTATCTTCATATACTCCCCCTAATCTTAATCCTGTTCCATTTTTAACTGAGGATTACGAGGTATTTGTTGTTCAGGACCTTGGGATGCTTCCAAAAGATTTGCTTGGCAAAATATTCCATCGCATAAAAAAGCGTGCCAAAGTAATTAATGTAATCCATGACGGGAACCTATCAGAAGACCCGAGTTTTTATCAATTTGACTGGGATGCCATTGTGTGTTTTGATGAGAGATACCGAAAGTTTCTTGTCTCTGCGTATGACTCTGAGAAAGTTCGTATGATACCGTATCCCTGCCTCCCTTATGCTCCCGGGGACAAGAAAGCAAAAAGAGAGAAGTTAGGTCTCCCACAGGATAAGCATATTATCTTTAGCTTTGGACCAGCTTCAAACTCCACACTTGAAGTTATGCCAAGTATAGCGGAACTGGCTTCAAAATACCCGATATTAGTTTTAACGGTTACTAAGCACAAGGAAGCACTTGAAGGTTTTGTAGAAGCGAGTCACCGACTCGCTCCTACTGTTGACATTGAGATAAGAGAAGAAGCACCTCCTACAGATGAGCTATATGATTATCTACACGCTTCAGATGTGCTTATTTTTAACAAAACATCTACTCCGCAGGTAGTAGTTTCATCTACTGCCTTCCAATGTCTTGGTTCAGGATGTCCAATTGTGGCAAAAGAGTCGAACTATGTGGAGTTTTTTGATAAAGAGGTGCTGAGATATTCGGATGTGGACACTTTCAAATCGCATCTCTCGGCAATTTTTGATAAAACAGAGGCATACGAAAGAACACTTGAATCTGCAAAAAAGTATGTGATAGAGAACTCGGCTCAAGAGATAGGCAAAAAGTATATAGAGCTTTTTAAGTCTTTATGAACCACAAGATTTCACAGGATTTAAAGATACAGGAGAAAGGGAGAATTGGGAGAAAAGGAGAAGAAAAATATTTAAATTTTCTCCCTTTCCTGCTTTCTCCATTTCCCCTATGTTTGTATTGAATCTGTGTATATCTGTGTGCTAAATAAAAGGAGGGAATATGTTAAAAAGATACGATGGGAATCCAATTCTTGACCCCATACCTTCTAATGCTTGGGAATCGCGGATGGTATTTAACTGTGCCGCAATTCACGAAGGAGGAAAAACACACCTCATCTATAGAGCCAGAGGCGTTGATGGGCATGTCTCAAGATTCGGATATGCAGGAACCAAAGACGGATTTCATATAGACGAAAGACTACCAGAGCCTGTGTTTATGGGCGACCCCATAAATGACCTTGAGTGCCACGGGTGTGAAGACCCAAGATTAACAAGAATTGGTGATAGAATTTATATGTGCTACACTGCTTATGGAATGGTTCCGGGAGTAACAAGACAAATTGGGTCAATCCAAATAGGAATGACATCTATTTCAGTAGATGATTTTCTTAATCACAAGTGGAACTGGGAGAAAAGGTGGTATCCTTTCCCGAGAGTTGATGATAAGAATGCTTGTCTATTTCCTGAAAAAATCAACGGGAAATGGGTTATGTATCATCGTCTTGCTCCTCATATATGGGTCAGTTATTCGGACGATTTAAAGCATTGGGGTGCCTCTAAAATAGTAATGAGTCATCAAGAAGATTGGGAATACTTTAAACTCGGAAGTGGTGCTCCACCAATTAAAACACCTAATGGCTGGTTATTCATATATCACGCCGTATCTCGTGAATTCCACTATCAACTTGGGCTTGCTCTTATAGACCTTGAGAATCCCGAGAAAGTAATCTGGAGAGGCAAGGAGCCACTGCTTAAGCCGGAAGCACCGTATGAGGTGAATGGAGTTGTACAGGATGTAGTCTTTACCTGTGGGGCAGTAGTGAGAGATGATACACTTTTTATATATTATGGTGGTGCAGACACATCAATTTGTGTAGCAACTGCAAAGCTATCCGACCTACTCCAATCTATGAAATAATAATGTAGGGGCGAGTTTTAAACCCGCCCCTACTACAAGTCTCTATCTCAGAAGGATAAGCTTTCTCGTGCTTTGATAATCTCCGGACTTGAACTTGCAGAAGTAAATCCCGTTTGACAACTCAGTTCCAGCATCGTTTTCTCCATTCCATTTGATTGTATACGTTCCGGGCTCCTTTTTGGAATTTACAAGAGTCCTGACCACCCTTCCAGTTACATCATAGACTTTGAGAGACACCTTATCGCAACTAGAGGTTCCTACTCCATATTTTATACTGATAGCACCACCAGATGGATTAGGAGCTACAGGATAAAGCATAGTAATCAAAGGGACTTTTGCTTCCTCAACTCCAGGCTCCAAAATAACAACTGGATTGTCTAAATTGGGGAAACCACAAGCTTTATTACCCCCCTGGCTCTCAAAATAGAAGCGATAGTTTAGAACTTCATCTCCTGCATAATCTATTGGCGTGGAAAGAGTATAATATTTCCCATCGCTGTATGTAGTATCATTAGCATCTAATTCAATCATTGCAAATCGTTCACCTGGCTCGTAATCCAAGTCGTCATTCAAATCAATCCAGACTTCATAAACATAGGGAGAATCGTTGTAGGCATTTGTATATCTCACTTGAAACTCAAACATATCACCGTCTGCACCTGTATCTGGGTCCACTCCATCTGATTCAAAACCAGCGGCACCAATCCATTCCAGATATTCTACAGGTATATAATAAAAATCCACAGTCGCCGAGCTATCTGAATCATCTATTGTAAATGTAGTGTCAAGTGGTGTGTGCTCATATCCCTCAACCCAGGGTGCATTTACAGTCCATTTTGCATCACATATCTTGATAGAATAAGAGCTATCAGACTCGTTTACCTTACCGTGTTTTGCATATCCGTGTGGCCAACTACTGTCTCCATCTGCGCCAACCCAGACATTTTCGGGAACATAAAAGAGTCCATGCAACATACCAGAAAGTGTGCAATGCCCATAATTGACAATAAAGTCATTCCCAGGCACATCAAGTGTATCCACAGTTACACTCTCTATCCGGACAGGAAAACACAACCACTCATCAGGGTGCCAGAGCTCAATATGCCAGGTGCCTTGTGGGGCACTCACTTTATAAGTCCCATCTGATTCCACCTGACTCTGTGCTTTGGTTTGCCATGTTGCAGGGTCAACCACTCCTACTGTAAAATCCTCAAAATCAGGAGTTGGGTCTCCCGGGTCAACAGAAAGACTTCCTGATACAGACCCCTTATAGCTAACTAATTTCACATAAACTGTATCTCCTCCTGGGTGTGCATCCCATCCATTTCCTGTTTCAAATCCAAATCCTGGTGGAAGAGGAGTCTCATCTGTATCAAGGTGTACATTGTAAATGGTCCCATTTGGTTTGCCAGCATCAGCAGTAACTCGGAGCTCAAGCAATCCTGTAGCTGAATCACTGTAAGTGTTTGTGTAGCCAAAGCTATCGTTTTGTGCAGTAAATCTATAAGATTTTGAAGGGGTGCCGCCATTCTCTGTCACTAATCCATATATACTTGTATCTGTGCGGTAACAGGTAAAATTCACCTCTTCACTGTCTCCAACTCCTATTGTGAATTCATGATGAGGAGACTCAAGATAGTCAGGAAAAAGTTCCTCTGAATGCACCCCAAGCCGTATTTCACCAGCGTTCATACCAAGGGAGAAAGCTCCATCAGTCGTTTGCTGATGACCATCCTCTCCGGTGGTTTTATTGTCATACCATACATAAACTCCAAATGGGAGCAGAGAATCCCTATCATCTTTCACGGTCCCATATACAAAGGCATCGGGCAATTTATACTCAAAGTTAATTCCTGTAACGGGACCGGTCACATGTAGTTCAGTATCTTCAGGCCGAATATATGGTGGAATATTATCCGCAACTTCTATATGCCAGGTTCCTGTATCAGGCAGGTTCAAAGTATAGACCCCGTAAGAATCTGTAATCGCTGACCACCAGGGCTCTTTATCCATATTAGTGCAAACCCAAAGTGCATTAAGCAATGAATCGGGAGCACTAACACCTTCTATGCTCACAGTTCCTGATACTGTAGTTGGTGGTGAGGGATGCGGATTTATAAGTAACCAGTTCTCTGCTGTGCTTCCATCAATGTCATTTGTCACTTTGAACACATAATTAATAGGTGGAAACGCCATATCTATCTCATTACCAATATCACAATAAAATATCCCATCCGGCACAGCTGATGAATCAGCGGGTCCCTGGTCCCAATCTGTGTCTCCATCAATAAGTTTAAACTTCCCCATTATCCATAGTTTATCACCTGCATCTATTGTATGGTTGGCATTCAAATCAAGCCATAGCTCTCCAGTCATAGTATCACCCGCAACACAATCGCATTCCCATGCCATAGTATCGCCTTGCGTCATCACTGTATCTGGAGAACCATTCACAACAAAGTCGAAATAAGTAGTCCGGTCTATTCCTTTTGCTGGTAGACTGAACCCAATTACTCCCAAAACTGCTATTGTCCTAAAAACATTTCTACACATATTCCCTCCTTTTTTGTGGAGGATAAACATCCACGCTACTTTTCTTGTATGATTTAACTCATCTTTGCCTTTATCGTTTACATTCTATGGACACCACCTCCTCTAAATTTTTGTATAATAACCTCAAAAAACTCCCTTTATCAAGTATTAAATTTACACTGTGCCTGTCGTAGGCTCTACGAGAGGTGCAATTTCCTGTGTTGCAAACTCTATGAGATGATTTACCTTGCCAATATCAGCTTTTTTGTCACATTTTTCTCATCGCATTGTGTAGTGCAATAATAAATTCCTCTTGGCAGAGACTTGCCTGAGTCATCAGTGCCGTCCCAACTTATCTTATGGATTCCAGATTCCTGAATCTCATCTACCAACACTTTTACTAATCTGCCAGAAAGGTTATAAATCCTCATACTCACAACAGTTGGTTTCCCTATTTCATATTCAATGAGAGTCTTGGCTATGAATGGATTAGGATAATTACCCAATATCTCAATTCCCTCAACTCTCTCTTTTTCCTCAATCCCTGTATCTTCGCAGTAAATAGCATAAAGCTTATTCCCGGAGCAATCTCCAAAGTAAACTGTCTTATTAGGTCCTATTGCTGGAGAATTCCAAACCTCATTTTCTGTCCTGTAAAAACATACAATATCTCCATCAGATTGCTTTAATATAAAAAGTCCACCAGTCCCTGGAACCCAATTGTCACTTGCTACTCCAATATAAACATAACCATTTGAGCTTAATGCTGGAGAGGAAGCAATATTCCAATAAGCATCACCTCCGGGAAGATATTTTGCCCATTTTCTTGTGCTATCAGGATTAACGGCATGCACTGTATCTGCTACTGCACCTATATATATCGTTCCATCATAACTTATTGCTGGCGAAGATATAAGAGCTGAGCGATCTCTATTATTAGCAGACCTTGAGGACAATGAGTATGTCCATTTTAAAGTGCTATCAGGATTTAGAGCATAAAGAGTTTGGTCTTCAAGTGTTGAGAAATATATTGTTCCATCATCACCTATTGCTGGAGAACTTCTAATTTTACCCCCAGCTTGATAGGTCCACTTGCACTTTCCATAAGTAATTGAATCCTCTATAGCATAAAGCTTGTTATCATCTGCTCCTATATATATTGTCCCGTCAGAAGCTATAGCTGGTGAGGACTGAATAACACTACCTATTGAAAATGTCCACCGTAGATTACCATTAGACTTCATAGCATAAAGCAAACCATCATAAGTTCCCACATATATTATACCAGCGTTTATTACAGGCGAAGAGGAACTACCATGAAACCCGAATCCTGAGGATGGAATAGTCCATCTTACTTTACCACTATCTGAATATAGACAATAAAACTTACCATCCCAAGCCGATGTTCCTTCCCCTATATAAATATATTTATCATATATTAGTGGAGAAGAATTAAACTCTAAACAGGCAGGAGCAGAATATTCCCATTTCTTTGCAACAGAATTGAGTCCAAAATCCTTAATTGCATAAACTAAACCAACACCCGCATTCCCTCTATTGCCTATATATATCAGTGTATCATTTCCCTCCACTCTCACTGACGGAGAAGAATAAAAATAGTTTGCCCCACTAAATTTCCATTTCTCATTACAACACTCGGGACCTGGATAAGGACTTTGACCTGTGCGCCTTGTGTCATACTTAAACATAGGCCAATAATCTATGTCTGCACTTAAAACCCCTGCCTTTAAGACACTAAGCAAAAGCACCAAACTTATCAACTTTTTATTCATAATTACATCTCCTGAAAATATGTATATACTACAATTTTGTTAATTTGTCAAGTTCTTTTTAATAAAAAAAGGGTAGGGTTGAAGCCCTCGCTTCAACTAGATGAGAGCGAGGGCTCTCATCTACCCATATGGAATGGAAGAACTGTTCCACAGGAGGACATTTTTGCCGAAAAGTAACATTTTTCAAAAAAACCTTGACATACTTATTATTTTAAGATACATTGTGAAACTTAAGATGTGTGATAAAAAACTAAAGATTAACAAAGCAATGATTTGTAAGGCAACCTTCATTTTATCACTCCTATTATTTTCGGATTCATTGTTTGGTGAGGTATGTGTTCATGTATGGGGTGAAGTCAAAAAGCCAGGTGAATATTACGTACCTGCTGGAATAAATGTCCTTGAGCTCATTTCCAAAGCCGGTGGTCCCACAGAGTATGCGAATATTAAGAACATCACACTTACTCACAGAGAGGTAACTTCTGATAGGATAGTCAAGGTTAATTTAAGCAATTATTTGAAGAAAAAGGAGTTCAAGAAACCCATTCCTGTGGTAGAGAATGGGGATGTTGTCAGGGTTCCTCGCAATAAATGGTATAGATGGCGAACTCTGATAAAAATTGCTGCCGATGTAGCAATTATTGCCAATGCCTATTACTGGTTCTCAAGAGACTAAGGAAATAAGCTTTAGCGACTTCTTAAGTGCTGTCCTGAGGAGAAGGCGGATAGCCATTACTTGTTTCCTAGGTGTAGTCATTGCCACAATTCTCTTTAACCAACTTTCTCCCAAAGTCTATGAGGCAGAAACAACTATTGTATTTGAGGAGACCAAGGAACCTATTCCCACATTTGATTTCTCTCAAGCTATTTCCACGAAAAGTTTTATCCAGAATCAAATAGAGGAAATAAAAAGCAGGACCTTATCTGAAGAAGTAACAAGCACTTTATCAGATGAAATCATCAAGACATTTAAGATTCCCAACAAGCTACCTAAAGGATTCACAAAAGAGGAGCTCATTACTGCTAACATAAGAAAGAATATATCCGTTACTCCCACCAGGAACTCTGATGTTATACAAATTAAAGTTCGCTCTCGCAATCCATTATCTGCTACAGTGATTGCCAACGCAATAACCAGAGTTTTAAAAGAAAGATGCTTAGAGGTAAAGCGTGAGGAAGTTAGCAGTATGCGTGTCTTCATTGAAGGCCAGCTTGGACTTTTTGAAGACCAACTTCAGTCTGCGGAATTCACTCTGAAAGAATTTAAAGAAAGGAATAGGGTTACCCTCCTGGACGATGAATCCAAAGAGATATTAAAGCGTATAACTGCGGCAGAGGTTTTATATAATCAAGCTTGTTCTGACCGCAAATCTGCAGAGCATCGTCTAAACTATATTCAAAAGAGATTGGCAGAGCAAAAAAGCACGCTTATTCCTTCTATAACTGAGGTTGCAACTCCATGGGCAAGGAAGCTGAAGCAAAAGCTGGTTGACCTGGAGGTTCAGTACACCACCCTTAAGATTCAGGATTATCCGGAAAGCCATCCTCAAGTTGTAAAGCTTAAGGACCAGATTGCTCAGACTAAGGAAACGCTTGAGACCAAGATGCTCAAGATAGTAAAGGGTGAGCGAATCATTGACCCTTTATCTGAGCTTCAGGATTTGTTGCAAGAGACTATATCACTGGAGATAAATCTTGAAACCTACAGGGCTAAAGAAAATGCCCTACATAAAACCGTAAATACCTATAACAAGAAGTTGCAATCACTTCCGGAGAAAGAGTACGAGTTATCCCAGTTAATAAGGGATAAGGAAGTAAGCGACAAGATATATGCTATGCTTTTGGAGAAGCACGAGGAAGCTCGTATCACCGAAGCAGGCAAAGTGAGTAGTATTAGGGTTATAGACCCTGCCAAACTCCCCAAATTCCCCGTAAAGCCGAAGAAGAAGCTAAACCTGGCAATAGGAGTGATAATAGGACTGATGCTTGGCGTAGGTTTGGTCACATTCCTTGAATACCTGGATACCTCCATAAAGACGATTGAGGATGTGGAAAGAGATATTGGGCTTGCAGTATTAGGCTCAATCCCCATCATCAGGGAAAAAAGCAAATTTAAGGATGAGGCAAGTCCTATAACTTCTCATCTAGCTACCAATTTACCATTAAAGTCCCATGCTATGGAAGCATACAGAAGTCTCCGCACAAATATACAATTTACAGACCCTGATAAGCCATTGAATACACTTCTATTCACCAGTGCGGGACCGGGCGAAGGAAAAACACTAACAGTTAGCAATCTTGGTATAGTTCTTGCTCTCTCAGGAGTTAAGACATTATTAATTGATTGTGATTTAAGGAGGCCTGTACTGCATAAGTTGTTTCAAGAAGATAAGGAGCCGGGTGTTGTTAATGTGTTAGCCGGTCAATCTGATGCTAAATCTGTAATTCATAAGACGGATATTGATAATCTGCATATTATAACTTGTGGTGCTATTCCCCCGAATCCAGCAGAGATGTTGGGCTCACACAGAATGAAAGAACTTTTAAGTAAGCTAAAGAAGAAGTTTGATATTATCCTGTTAGACTCTCCACCAGTTATAGCTGTTACTGACCCTGTAGTTCTTAGCTCAGAGGTTGACGGAGTGGCTTTAGTTATTAAATCTGGTAGCACAAGTAGTGATGCAGTATTAAGGGCAAAATCACTATTAGAGAATGTTCAGGCAAGGATTGTAGGTGCGGTATTGAACAATGTGTGGGTAGAGGGTCTTTACGGAAGATACGGCTATTATCATCACTACCATCATTACTATACGCAGGAAGGCGAGAAGAAAAGACGTGGGAAGAAAACCTAATCCTCTAAGCCCTAAAATTTCCTGATATAAATGAAATTAAGATGAATTTTATCTCCACTCCTATCAGTAAAAAAGAAATTTTAGAAAAGCATCGTCATTTTTTCAAGAAGATGATAAAAGCAGTTATAGATGTAGAGAAGCAAATAATTGCTCTTGATGCCGAGCTACATGCAGACATAGAGGAATTATTATTAAAAGAAGGTTGCAAACAAGAAAATCTCTGGGGAATTAACCTTTATTTAGAGGAAGCAAGGGATGAGTGGATAGAATATACGGCATTAATAAATATACGACCTGCATTAAATAATAGAGGTATGGAAGTTGAAAATCCTCAGATAAGGGAAAAAATAAGGCAAATAGTGAACAAATTGATAATTGAGTAATATGATTTTGATAAAGTTTTTGTCTCAAGACCCGTATGGGCAGGTGAAAAGTCTGATTCTTATACAATTAGGACGCAGATGATCGCAGATAACCAGGATAAAGAATTTAAACATAAAGAATTAACTGCGAAAATCATAGAAATTTTCTATAGGGTTTATAACAAATTGGGCTACGGATTTTTGGAAAAGGTATATGAAAATGCTATGATGATAGAGTTTAAGAAGGAAGAAATTCCTGCAAGAGCACAAGCTCCGATAAGGGTTTATTATGACGATGGAGAAATTATAGGAGAATATAGTGCTGACATATTAGTGGATGATAAAGTTATGGTGGAAATTAAAGCAACAAAAAAGTTGGTGAAAGAAAACGAGGCACAACTATTAAACTATTTAAGAGCAACAGATGTTGAAGTAGGGCTTTTATTTAATTTTGGTCCTGAACCGAAAGTCAAAAGGAAAGCGTTTGATAATTCAAGAAAATAGTGGGACGCAGATGAGCACAGATTTTCATGATTTTTGAATCTTGTTTTTCTGCGAAAATCTGCGTCCTAATAATAGTTCCCTCGGATAAAGTAGTTTGGTATTATAAAAATTATGAACATTTTGATGCTTTATTTGAATTGAACAGTGTAAATCAGTGTTAATCTGCGTCCAAAAATAACAAAACACTGTGTAATATGTATAAACTGAAATTACATAAGAATTTGGATAGAGAAAAGTGGAAAACTTTTGATAAGAGCCAACAAATTTTAATGATTGCCAATGAGTTAAATAGAGCCAAGAATTGGATTACAAAAGGTGATTTAGAGGAAGTAACTAACTGTTATGAGAGAGCATTTGAACTTCTGGATTTAACCATAAGCCTGCCCGCAAGAAAAAACTTATTAAGGGAACTCTTAAGATTCAGAGAAATGCTGGCTACCCAATATATAAGCGAACAAAAGGATATTGAGATGAACCGGAGACTATTTGATGTTTTATTGTCTCTGGATAAAGACAGTTATAATTTACAGTCTCCTTAATATTGGTGTGAGTCCTAGAGTAAATTATTTATGAGAAATTCATCGTATAAAACAAAAATCTCCTATTCTCATGAACAAAAATATTTGAAAATAGTGAAGGACATTATTTTGGAAAAAGCAAGCGACTTTAAATGTAAAGTATTTTTATTTGGTTCGCGAGCAAGTAATAATTACAAGTTTGGAGCAGATTTTGATATAGGAATAGAAGGTCTCGGGGATAACGATTTTTTTAGAATAAAATATCAAGCATTAGAACAGCTTGAAGAAAGTATAGTTCCATATAAAATTGATATAGTTAATTTTGATGAAGTAGGTGAAGATTTCAAGAAAGAAGCCTATAAAAAAATTGAGATATGGAAATGAGGACAAGATTTAAGCTTGAGGAGTTAGATAAAGCGGTAAAAAATTTTGAAGATTCTATGAATATTGATATTAATATTTTTCCTGATGTTATTAAAGATAGCGTGGAGAGTGGACAGATACAGAAGTTTGAATTCTCATGTGAATTGTTATGGAAAACAATAAAGGTTTTTCTATACGAAGTTGAGGGAGTAGATGTAAAAACACCAAAGGGCGCGATTAAAGAATTTTTTAATTCTGGGCATATAGGTTATAAAGAGTATGAATTGTTAATGCAGATGATTGATGCTCGAAATAAATTAGGTCATATTTATAAAAAAGAAATGTTTAAAGAAATCCTTAGAAGAATAAAGAATCATCTTGTTTTGATGAAAAAGGTACTGGAAGTATTGCAAAATAAAATTAGTCAGAAGAAAAATGAGCTATGACCTATGAACTATAAGGGCTTTGTAAATACAAGAGAAAAATGTTTTAGAGAAATTTATTTTTTATCTGCTTTACGGAGTTATTAAATAAGGGGGTGAGACAAATGGCTCAAACTAAAGAGGAAAGACTTGTCTTAGATAAAGTACGTGAACTATCACCAGAGCGAATAAGAGAGCTTCTTGACTTTATTGAATTTCTTAAGCAACGAGAAGAAAAGCAAAACTGGATAGAGTTTGATGAGTGGGCAATGAATCTTGCCAAAGCGAAGGGATTCAACCATTTAACTGAGGAAGATGTGGCAAAAATAGTGGAAAGCTATAGAAAAGGCAAATAATTATGCGAGTGGTAATTGATACAAATGTTTTAATCTCGGCCATTTTCTGGACAGGTAAACCAAAGGCCATTCTTAATGCGGTTCGTAAAAGAAAATTCGCTTTCGTAACTTCACTTTCTTTGTTAAAAGAATTAAAGGGAGTTCTTGTTGATACTGGTAAACCATTTCGGTTAGTAGAAAATAACGCTAACCAAATTGTAAATTCTATAAAGCACTTTGCAGAAATTGTTAGAGTGAGTGGTCAGGTTACAGTTTGTGAAGATGAGGGCGACAATCGCGTATTAGAATGTGCTATTAGTGGCAAAGTAGAGTATATTGTTACTGGGGATAAAGATTTGCTTGACTTAAAGAGTTTCAGAGGTATTAAAATTATTAAAGTTTCTGACTTTCTGCGGATTCTGAACAAAATATGAACCAAAAGCTATGAACTATGAGCCATCAGCTATATCAAGCTATGACCTATGAACTATGAATAATGAGCTGTGTGTGTTTTCCTGCGAATTCTGTGGCAATTATTATGAGCAAAATAAACCCCAATACCATTTTTGCATAGTCTATTCGTATGGTTGAAAAAAAGAAGATAATATTAACTGTGGGAGCAAGACCAAATTTTATGAAAATGGCACCCCTATACTTTGAATTAAAGAAAAGTAATTCATTTATTCCTGTAATTGTACATACGGGGCAACATTACGATTATGAGATGTCGCAGACTTTTTTTGATGACCTCGAAATTCCTCAACCTCATTATTTCTTGGGAGTCGGGTCTGATTCTCACGCAAAACAGACAGCAAAAACAATGATTGAATTTGAGGAAGTGCTTATAAGAGAGGAACCTGACTTAGTTGTAGTGTTCGGGGATGTTAACTCAACACTCGCAAGCAGTCTTACTGCTAAAAAACGAGATATTCCTGTTGCCCATATAGAAGCCGGATTGAGGAGCTTTGATATGTCAATGCCGGAGGAAATCAACAGAAAACTTACGGATGCAATTTCTGATATGTTATTTACGCCGTCTCAAGATGGAGATGAAAATTTAGCGAAAGAAGGAATTGAGTCAAATAAAATTTACTTTGTTGGTAACATAATGATAGATTCTTTGGTTACGATTTTGCAAAAAATTGATACTTCTTATGAGGATAAAACATTGCAAAAATTTGGAGTGCAAAGGAAAGAATATACTCTTGTTACATTGCACAGACCCTCTAATGTAGATGATAAAAATAAGCTCCAAAAAATCCTGACTTTCCTGAATACCCTTTCTACCAAAATATCTGTTATTTTCCCTATGCATCCGAGGACAAAGAACAGCAGGGATGAATTTGAGATAAATTTTAATCCCAATCACGGCTTTAGAATTACTGCTCCCCTGAGTTATAAAGAATTTATTGCACTTGAAAAGAATGCCAGATTCGTATTAACCGATTCAGGTGGCATCCAGGAAGAGACTACATACCTAAATATTCCTTGCCTTACATTAAGACCAAATACAGAAAGACCTATTACAATAAAGGAAGGAACAAATGAGTTGGCAAATCTTGAGAATGTCAATAATAAAGTAAACCTGATTTTATCGGATAATTGGAAAGGTGGCAAGGTTCCAGAGTTGTGGGATGGGAAAACAGCGGAAAGGATTGTGAATATTCTTAAATATGATTCTATGATGTAAAAGAGCTGATGAATTTCAAAGAGCAATCTCAGCTTAAAAAGAATGTATTCTCTGGTTCTTTTGCCGCAGGATTAAATATTGTTCTAAATCTTATTGCTTATCCTATATACTTGCACTTTATAGGAGTTGAACTATATGGGTTGTGGGCGATATTATCAGTTGTTATCGCATTTAGCGCTATTGGAGGGCTTGGTATAGACCAAGCAATTACAAAATATGTTGCAGAAGAAATCGGAAAAAACAATAAGGAGAATATTTTAAAGTATATATCAACTGCTATAAATTTCCTGATAATTGCTGGAATATGTGTGTTTTTCATACTTCTGGGAATAAAGAATATTTTTTTGAATTTTCTGAATTTGAGAAGCGAGTATATACCCATATTTCATAATTTATTCCCTTTTATTATTATCCTCTCTGTTTTTATTTTTATCGCAACTTCAATCAATGCTATTTTGAAAGGGCTTGGACGCTTTGACCAGGCGAATTACTTGCTCCTTAGTGGTAGATTTATTGCTGTAATTATATCGTTATTATTCTTTTTAAACGGCTATAAAATCTGGGGATTGTATTGGGGACAGATTCTTTCTTTTGTCTTCGTGCTTGCGATAAGCGGCATTTTTATATTTAAGAAAATCGGTCTTTTTTATAATCCTTTTATATTTGAAAAAAAGTCTTTAATAACATTGAATGAATTACCCTGCATCAAGATGCAGGGTATCAGAGGTAAAAGTTATCTATCTTTATGAGACACCTACGGTTTCTCAAACTCTTCCCTCTGAAAGGTAACCCTGTAGCAAGCTACAGGGAATTACCAAGAATTAAATTTGGTGGGACCTTAACAGTTTCAATGGTAATTTATATGCTTCTTGAACCATTTATAAAAGTTGTTATTACGAAATATATTGGTTTAGCCGAAGTAACCTATTTTGAAATTGCAAATAGATCTGTAACACAAATCAGACAAACTTTGATGAGATTTCCGAATTGCTTTACAGTGTAGGATTCAAATATGCAGGTAATTTACAACAATCCTATGCAGAAGATGGACATGTAATATATATTGATGCGGTGTTTACAAAAAAATATGGATAGCATGATTAAAAGCGTATTAAAACAAGGAATTGTTAAAGTTGTTAATTTTCTTGCTAAAATTATTTTGCTTACACTAAAACCAATTCCTTACTCATTTCTTTCTGATGTAATTCGTTACGCAATATGGAAAAATAGACTATTATATTTAGGCAAGAACACAAAGATATATCCACATGTTATAATTCATTCTCCAGAATATGTAAAAATTGGTTCAAATGTGTCCATAGCAGAATTCGTGCATATGTGGGGAGGGGGGGGAATTGAAATAGGTAATGATGTAATGATTGCATCTCATACTGTAATTACTTCGCTAACTCATGACCCGGAAGCACCAATTTATAGAAGAACTCTTATTAAAAGAAGCGTAAAAATAGGGAATAATGTATGGATTGGAGCAGAGGCTATAATTCTACCAGGAGTTACGATTAGCGATGGAGCAATAATTGGAGCAGGAAGCATTGTTACAAAAGATGTTCCTTCTAATACTACTGTTGCAGGGGTTTCTGCTAAGCCAATTAGAATTTTGAATAATAAAAAAGAGAGTTGCTTTTATCCGTGGGGTTTAAAGAAGTAAGGCATTGGAAACCAGATGAGGTGGATTTACATCCATTTGAAGATTGGGCATCAAGACCTATAAAGCCAAGGAGTAAAGAGTATTATATAAGTTTAAATATCGAGGTTTTAAAATAAACTATGCAAAAGCACCGTGTCTTAATAAATGTAATTATGTCTATAGTCCAGATTGTTGTAGTTAGCGGAGTTCTATTTTTCTTATACAGATTTCTCCTGAAAACAATTGGTGTGGAGCAGTTTGGTATCTGGTCTTTGGTTCTTGCAACTACTTCAATTATGAATATCGCAAACTTTGGGCTTTCTGGAAGTGTTGTAAAGTTTGTGGCAAAGTATGTTGCTCGTGAAGAAGGAAAAAATGTTTCTGGTGTCATTCAAACAGCAGTAATCTCTCTTGCTATAATAGTTGGGCTTGTTCTTATAATAGGTTACCCTCTAATTAAGTATGTTCTTACATTAGTTGTTCCTGAGGGCTCTATTGAATATGCAATTAAGATTTTGCCTTATGCTCTCATCAGTTTATGGCTAACAATGATTACAGGTGTTTTTCAGTCAGGACTTGATGGCTTTCAGAGAATTTACATTCGGAATTTTCTCAGAATAGGTGGTTCAATTTTTTATGCCATTTTATGTTTTGTTTTTGCTCCCCAAAATGGATTGATTGGACTTGCTTATGCACAGATTATAAATAGCTCTATAATTCTTGTTTTGAGCTGGATTTTGATTAGAAGGTTCTTCCCTGCACTTCCCATTATTCCATATCAGTGGAACAGAACTTTATTTAAAGAAATAATTAGTTATGGGGTTAAATTTCAGACTATTTCAATAACCGCAATGTTTTGTGCCCCTATCACAAAGGTACTCTTGAGTAAGTTTGGAGGGCTTTCAATGGTCGGATATTATGAAATGGCAAACAGGATGGTTCAGCAGTTTCGCGCACTTATTGTTTCTGCTAATCGGGTTCTTGTTCCTTCTATTGCTGATTTGCAAGAAAAGAATCCAGAAAGAATACGCCCAGTTTATTTAACCAACTATAATTTACTTTTTTATCTTGCATTGCCACTTTATACACTAATTATTATAAGCACACCACTTATATCGGAACTTTGGATTGGGCATTACGAAGAAGTATTTATAATTTTTGCAATATTATTATCTACAGGAAATTTCTTAAATACATTAGCCGGACCATCTTACTTTGCAAATCTTGGCACTGGAGCACTTCGCTGGAATGTTATTGGCCATATTACAATTGCTATTTTAAACGCATTACTTGGAATTACTTTTGGTTTCCTTTTTAGTAGTTATGGAGTTGTAATTGCTTGGGTTCTTGCTTTATCTTTTGGTAGTGCTGTGATTTATGTTGCTTACCATATAACTAATAATATTCCTTTAAGTGAACTCTTCCCTAAAGATAGCAGGGCAATAGCAGTATTTTATATTGCGATTTTGCTGATTTCTCTCATGCTTCAACCAAAGATTAACAATAGTGTTAACGCAATTACTCTCAATATTCTGCTAATTACTGCCTTTTTATTTGTTATTCTTATTCCCCTCTACCTCCACCCCATGCGCAGGCAGTTGATGGGATGGGTAAGTGAGTTGTTAAATAAACAGCAAAAAGGAGTAGAATAAAAAAGTATGAGAAAATTCACTTCTCAGGAAATTAAGGAGTTTGTGTCAAAGCCATTGTTTGATGAGAAAAATAGCTAAACTAATATTAAAAGTGTCGGAGATAATAGATAAGCCAACTTTTTTAATTGGAATACCCACATTTATTTTATTGTTTTTCATGGGAGACTTTGTATTAAATCTATGGTTAGGGAATAAATATAATCCTACGATTGGTATGGCTTTTAAAATAATTGTATTGGGCTATTTAATAAATTTATTGTCAGTTCCTGCTTATTATTATTTTATGGGTATAGGGAAAGTGAAATGCTGCTTTTTAGCCCATTTTATACAATCAGCATTGAATTTTATTTTTATTTTAATATTGATACAAATAAAAGTCGTAGATTTTAAACTCATTGTGATTTCTTATTCATTATCTATTAGTATTTCAGCATTACTTTTACTAATTATATATTATAAAAATATTGGACTTAATCTTGGTTATCTTAATGATAGAATCCATAAATATTTAAGATATATTAAAAATGGGTAATTTAATTCAACTTTCTTTATCTGATTTCTTACAGCGACAAGGTTGCCCTTATTGTAATTCACAGGACAATAGATTACTCTATCCAGTAGTATCGAAGAATTTTTATTCCACCCCGCAGGGAAAAATTGTACTTAATAAGACTATTCAGCACAAGCGTCAATTAGTGAAGTGTCTGGCTTGCGGATTAATATATCATCAGTTAATTCCTCGCAAAGAGACTATGAAAAAGTTATATCAAAATTCAAGTGTTTTAGAAAAATGGGATTGGGACCCACTGACAAGAGGATTTCAGAGTAAGTTTGGTTTTATGCTGAATATCAACGGTAAGGTTCAAACCCTTGACATTGGATGTCATACTGGGGGATTTCTATCCTTGCTACCCAAGAAATGGGAAAAACATGGGATAGATTTTAATGCTGTTTCGCTAAATGAGGCACAGAAACGTATTCCTGAGGGAATTTTTCAGTTGGGTAATGTGGAAGATGTTGACTTATCACCAAACTATTTTAATATTATCACTATGTGGGATATAGCAGAACACTTATACAATGTACAAAGTACTTTTCGGAAAGTTTGTACCTCGATGGCACCGGGTGGATACTTGATTCTTGAAACAGGTAACTGGGAATCATTATCTGCTCGTATATTTGGGAGAAGCTGGTATTATACGAATTTGCTTGAGCATTTTGTTTTCTTTGAACCATCAACTATACAATTGATACTTGAAGAAAACGGGTTAGTTGTTCAACAAATCAGGCCCACTATTCATCATAGGAATAAGGATAAGACTTGGCATCGAAGACTAAAAAGCCTTTTGTATATAATTGCGAGCGCCAGAGGAACAGTGATATCTCCTTGGCTAAAAACAGCTGAGTTTTTTAAAAAATCAGGTTCTCCACCTAATCCTGTTATGTATGACCATATGTTTGTCGTTGCTAAAAAGGTTATTTAAATGAGAAAAATAGCTAAACTAATATTAAAAGTGTCGGAGATAATAGATAAGCCGGTACTAATATCTGCTAAATTTAAAGGAATTTCAATTGACTTTGTAAAAGATATGCTTAAGATTAATGAGAGGAGTTTTATAAACGAGGGGTTTGCAGATGACTTGCAGATGTCTATGAACGAGTTAGAGAAAGGAATGAATGATTTGGACAGGATTGACAGGATAAAGTTAATGAAAGAAATCCAGTTAATCCCGTCAAATAAGGATTTGAGGAGTTTTATAAACGACTCGGGACCTTTCCCGAACGACTCGGGAGTATTCCCGAACGACTCGGGAGCATTCCCGAATGACTCGGGAGCATTCCCGAATGGATGGGGA
>JAUWHX010000029.1 GCA_030605695.1 bacterium
AGAGAACCTCTCGTAGCATGATGTCCCGGGGGCCGCATAATAGAAAATCCTGTATCTCCTGCAGCAGAAACCTCAGCGGCAAGAACTGCACCACCAGCCGATTTCCTTGCATGCTCATATATTCCAGATAATGCTGGAGTATCAGGGTCAAAAAAGTTTTCACCTTTGACTTTTTCAAGCAACTCTTTCGTATGGACTCGCAAAATATCCTCCTCTTCACAGGCAGGAGGTTTTTCAAATTCAACTCCTTTGGACTTCAAAAATCCGTATATCAACTCCACTCTCTCTGGACTTTCTGGATGTCCGGGGCTTTTATACTCAAGGCATTTTTCAGAAAAAACAAACCTCATCCCCTGAATTTTACCTCCTAATCTTGTCAAATGTCAAGAAAAAATCGCAACCACAGAGAACACAGAGAAAAAATTTATTTTAGACTCTCCGTGCTCTCTTTTCATAAGCTCTGTGACCTCTGTGGCTTGTAATTTCATAGAATATCAAATAAAAACTTGACATTTTTCAATTATCGCTTATAATAATTATAGGGTTAGAACAATTTAACTCACAGATTTTTGACACAGAATTCGTCTGTGTCCTTTTGGGAGGTAACTTATGATTTCTATGTGTTATATACTTTTGCTTGTAAGTTTTCAATCAATAGCTTATCAAACTGACTGGATGGGTGGTTCAGGAGTTCGTGGCCCAGTGAGCAGTTGGGGGACTCAATACTGGCTGAGTGATAGCGTAACCACTGCCACCCCGGGGCAAGCTTCTCTTATAGCTACCAATTGGGATTACTCCAATTGGCCCATTCATACTGTGGAAAACAACCCAGGAATCTTACATAGCACTCAAGGTTTTATGCCAGCAGATATAGATGGCGATGGAATAACTGACCTTGTTGCATACACAGCTGATACAGTTGTCTGGTACAAACATGATGGGCATTATCATTTCTCTTCCAAGAATATAATAGGACCTGCTGAAGATGGAGGTTTTGCAACTCCTTGCGTTTACCCCTGCGACATTGACCAAGATGATGATATAGATGTGTTAGTAGCCACTAACGGAGTCGGAGTTGGATGGTATGAAAATCAAAACCTTACCTGGCAATACTATAGTTTAGATAACTCGACAGGTTACCATAGAATATCAGCCACAGATGTAGAGCTTGACGGAGATATTGATATTATAGCTGTTGACAACGCTATAGACTGCTATTGTGGGAACATTTATCTCTTCCGTGATACTACCGGCAATCAAGATTTCAGAAAAGAGTCCATAGTAACATTCCCTGCTGATAGCCAAGCGTGGAGGGTATATCCTGCGGATTTCAATAATGATGGGTATCCTGACCTTTATGCTGTTCATTTTGATGTTCGTATTTTCCTTAATGACTCCACAGGACACTTTTATGAGTCTTGGTCATTTGACCACTGGCCCGGGAAAGAATTTGATGGTGCATGGGCTGAAGATATAAATATGGATGGAAATATGGATTTGGTATGTGGAAATTATTATAATATTCCTCATGGATTTTATGGATTCCTTAACGATAACGTATTACCCGGTGATTCTTTCAATGTCCAAATCCTCGCACTTGATAACTCCTATATGGATGGAGCAATAGCCCGTGATATAGACTTAGATGGATTCCCAGATATAGCGGGCACTCTTTATAAAGTAGGTTGGTTTCGTCAAGACCCTGCTAATCCTTTAACATTTACCATTCACCAAATAGATACTATAAAAGAATCTCACTGGATATATGCAGAGCCCCTATGCAATAGATGCACTCCAGCAATAGACCTCTTGGTCACGGGTATAGGGAGTCATAGGGTTTATGAAAACCAAATGCTTACTTCATTCGCTCACACAGGTGACCTTGAATCATCTATGCTTGAGATTACTACCCGATATTTTGAGCCTTGCACTCTACAGTATTTTGCTTATGATGCCTGTGTTCCAAATGATACATCTCTATCTTTCTACTGGAGAGCAGGGGTTGAGAGTCTTTTTCTTGTATGGAGTGATTGGCAAGGTCCATATCCTGCAACAGTAGGACTGGATATTACGGATAGTTTTGCATTCCCTGATACCGCTGCTCGGATGTTCCAATACAAAGCAGAATTTAAAAAGGGCAGTGATATAGCAGTTCTCTATGAGGTGCGACTCCACTATTTTTGCTCGGGAATTGGTGTAGAAGAAGCAGTGCCTGCAATTCAGAAATTACAAATGCTGAAGACAGCTATGGATAGCAAGCTTATTCTGAAGCTTCCATTTGGTGATTGCATTTCTCTGAAACTTTACGATGTCACGGGGAGATTGGTAGAATCAGTATTTGATGGATACCTTTCTTCTGGAACACACGAGTTTGAAATACTCCATCAAGGCAAAGGCATTTACTTTGCGAGACTCCACTCAACACAAGGTGCCAAAACCTTAAAACTTATAAAATTAAGATAAACGAAATGTATTAACCACTCGCAGAGTCTGCGACGAATGACACGATGCACGATTCACGACTCACGAACTTGTGTGTTTTCTGTTTTTTGCTCCCTGTTCTGGCTGGTTGTGCCCATTTCTTTGGCGATAAAACAGCTCCTACTTACTCAAAAAGCGAAATAGAAGCAGTAAGGATAGATGCTATTCTTGGTGCAGACATTGGCAGAGTGTTGCCTGCACTGAAAAAAGCTTTGTTAGAGATGGGGTTTGAAATAGAAAACGAACTCTCAAATTCAATTGTGACTTTCCAAATGGAAGTTGAAGAAGCTGATTTTGGAGAGTATGCTGTCCAAGAAGTTAGCAATGGATATGAACCAGTATCAGAAAACGAGTTATACGAAGCTCCATTTGTGAAATTACAATGTTCTATTACCTCGGTTGGAAGAAAAACAAGACTTGTAGTAACGACTCTTTTTGAGGCATACAGAAAAGAGATAGTTTATAGACAAAAAAGTGCTGCTCCTCCTAACCTGATTACTAAGGGCTATCAAGAATTTAAAGGAGAAGAGATAAGATGCACAACTACGGGAGAATTTGAACGCAGGGTTTTCAGTCGTATCCCAGAAATTTTACTCAAGCTTCGTAGGAAACAATTACTCCATTAGAATAATCTTTTTGGAGGCTCGCGTATCGGACGTTCTTAAAGTTACGAAGTAGATGCCAGAACTAAAGTTGCGCATATCAATACTTAAAGTGTAATTCCCGGCTTTCTTTTGCTCATTAACAAGCGTTTCTATTTCCCTGCCAGCAATATCGTGAATCGTTAATCGCAAATCGTGAATCGTCCGATTTTCGTTTAACGAATAACGAATAACGACTTTCCCAACAACTGGATTCGGTGAAACCTCCAGCTTTTCACTTTTCACTTTTAACTTTTCATTTTCTTCTATGCTAACAAGTTTTATTGCTTCACAGAGGTCTGGTTTGCCGTAGCCGTAATAGTCATCTCTGCCAGGGGCACCAAGGTCAACTGCAGTTGAGCATAAAACTGCTCTTATTTCCGCATTTGTTTTCCTTGGATTGGCTGACCACACAAGTGCGGCCCCACCAGCAACATTAGGACAAGCCATACTTGTCCCGGTTAGTTTCTTGTATTGATTAAATGGCACTGTTGACATAATATTTACTCCTCCTGCAACAAGCTCCTGGTTAGGTCCATAGTTGCTCTCGCCGGTGATATCGCTCCAATGTTGGTCAGTTGAGTCTATTGCCCCAACAGCTATAACTTCGGAGTGAGCAGCCGGATAATAATCGTTTGAGCTTCCATCGTTTCCTGCTCCAGCACAAAGCAGGCATCCTCTATTCCATGCATAACTTATTGCGTCGTCAAGTTGAGGAATTGTACTATATCCTCCAAAACTCATTGAAATTACATTTACCCCGAGAGAAGCAGCATCTTGGATGCTCTGTATCACAGCACCCACATCTATTCCCAGACTAGGATCTCCGCACCTATAAGAATAGAGCCTCACATTTGCGACACCAGCTATCCCCTTATTATTATTAATAACAGCTGCTGCTATCCCTGAACAATGTGTAGCATGGTTCTCACTTGAGCTCCCTGGCATTGGGTCATCATCCGGGGTATAATAATCATATCCTTTATCGGTTCCATAATGAGCCGCAAGGTCAGGATGTGTATATTGTGCACCCCAGTCAACGATAGCTACAGAAATACATGTATCTCCAAGTGTATATTCCCATGCTGCCTCACAATTCATCTGTCGCTTATCATACTGATATAAACTGTAATATGTGTCATTAGGCGTGAAAGCGATATCCATCCATATGTTAGGATTTGCATACTTAACATTAGGATGCTTTTCCATAAGCTCTATAAATTTCTTCATCTCCTCAATATCTTCGGCAGTCTGAACAATCACGAAATTAAGTGGTCCCACACTTTTCGTTACGACATCTGCTCCCTTATCTGCAATCCCAAGTTCCTCAAGCGAAGCTTTATGAACATCAATGCTATTATCGTAACTAATTATCACTCTTCCAAGAACTACATTATCCCAATATCCCTCAGCACCTTCATAAGCATCTACCAACCCACAAAATCCTAAAAATACCATAAAACAAAACATATATTTATACTTCATGATATTACCTCCTATTCCATATTTACTTCCAAATTAAAATTTTGTCAAGTCTTTTGTTGGTGAAAAAAATGTAGGATATTTTGGATAGGAATCAAAAGAGGAATATGAGGAATATATTGAGCTACAGAATCGCACTGAAAAAACAATGCTATCTTATTAAAGATATTTTCTTTGTTATTGTATAATCACCTGCCTGAAGTTTACAAAAGTAGATGCCGTTTTTCACCTTTTTGCCATAATCATCAATCCCATCCCAGGGTACTTCGTGAGTCGTGAACTGTGAATCATTAATCGGAAAAGAACGGGTAAGTCTGCCGGAGATATCGTGAATTTTGAGAGAAACTTCTGTTTCTGCCGATACCTGATAGCTAATTATTGTCTTTTTGCCAAACGGATTTGGATAAACTTGTAACCTGTCTCCTGTAATCTGTGACTTCTCACTCTCTTCTGTACCTGTGCGATTAACCACAAATTTCATTGGCTCAAGATACGGATTCTCATCCGGGTCATTGGAATCAATCTGTAAGGTTCCAGAGTGAGTGCCGTTAGATAATCCCGCAGAGCTAACTGTCACTGTCACATCTTGCTCATTCATTGGTGTGAGAGTAAAGTTTGTAGGATTACTTGATACTACCCAAGATTCTCCAGAAGAGATATTAGTTACATTAAGGTCTTTTCCACCCACATTCTTAATTACGAGCGTTTTCACCGTATCAGCAACTGTTCCTCCATAAGTGACAATCGCTCGTATCATAAAGTCTGCCATCCCAGGATTGATGTTCCACTCACTCCGATCACCTGAAGTTCCCTGTCCACTGCCATGATCAGAAACCGCGTCAGTAAGGGCAACTGTCGTATCTCCAGGGTTAGGACTATTGAGCCAGGGTAACCAATAACCAAGCCAGAAATCATTGTCATCTGTATAGGATGTTGTAACCTCAATTCTCTCCCAATTACCAGTCCCTGCAGTTGCGAAGGTAAATGGACCAGCTACTACGTCCCCTGGTTGCCCTCCAGCATCATCCCACACAAGTAACGAACAGTTAGATGGCGGTGTCCCAGCCATTGTATACATCTCTACCAATCCAGCTTTCACCTCGCAGCTTTGAGTAGGTGTGAACTTCACTGCCCAGTAAAGTGCATTAGTTTGACCCTGATAACCACCGGCGAATGTTCCATCATCATAGTATATAGTATCCTCACCATCTTTATTAAACGAGACCACATTGTCCTCATATCTCTCGTTAATTTCTGCAGGGATTTCCACGGCCATACTTATAAAAGAGAATTCAACTTGTGATGTCTCTTCGGATCGCTCTGGGTAAAGAATAGTAGTTGCTAACTTCGACTCACTAAATTCGAAACGTAGTGTGTCCGGGTTGACCTGAATATCTTGGTCGCTCGTGTCTTCCCTGGCTTCTAATACTGCTGCAAGAAGGTTTGGTTTTCCATAGCCGTAATATTGATCTCTTCCAGCGGTGCCAAGGTCAACGGCAGTTGAGCATAAAAATGCTCTTACTTCCTGACCTGTAAGGCTGATATTAGCTGACCAAACAAGTGCAGCCGCACCAGCAATATTAGGACAAGCCATACTCGTCCCGGAGTATTGTGCATAATCATTAAATGGCACAGTTGACAGAATCTCGTATCCCCCTGCAACAAGCTCCTGTTCAGGCCCATAGGTACTGTTACCATAAAGCTGGTTATTAGACGTTATATTCCCAACGGCTACAACCTCAGAATATTTGGCTGGATACATAATGGGTGGTCTCCCGTCGTTTCCTGATGCAGCACAAAGGAAACATCCTGAATCCGATGCAAGCTTTACTGCATTATAAAGTGTAAGATATGAACTTGAGAACCCCCAACTCATTGAAATTACGTTTGCCCCACGAGCAACAGCAGCCTGCATACTTTGTACCGCAGCAGTCACAGTTAGTTGGGTGCCTGATCCACACCTATAAGCATAAAGCCTCACATTTGCGACACCAGCTATTCCTATGCTATTATTGATAACAGCAGCTGCTATTCCCGAACAATGTGTGCCATGAAGCTCGCTCGTGCTCTCGCATATTGGGTCATCATCATTGTCAACATAATCGTATCCTTTATAAGTTCCATACTGAGCCGCAAGGTCAGGATGTGTATATTGTGTCCCCTGGTCAACTACAGCTATAGATATTGACGTATCTCCAAGCGTATAATCCCATGCACCCTCGCAATTCATCTGTGGTTTGTCATACTGATATGAACTATAATATTGGTCATTAGGCGTGAAAACAAACTCTCCCCATCTGTCAGGTTCTGCATATTCAACATTAGGTTGCTTCTCCATAAGCTCTATAAATTCCTTCATCTCCTCAATATCTTTGGGAACTTGAACAACCACAAAATTAAGTGGTCCCACACTTTCCGTCACAATACTCACTCCCTTGTTTGCAATCCCAAGTTCCTCAAGCGAAGCTTTATGAATATCAATACTATTGTCGTAACAGACTATCACTCTTCCAAGAACTACATTATCCCACGACTCCCCATGAGCATCTACCAAGCCACAAAATCCCAAAAATACCATAAAACAAAACATATATTTGTACCTCCTAATATTACCTCCTATTCTATATTTACTTCCAAATTAAAATTTGTCAAGTTTTTTTGGCAAAAAATATTTCACCACAGAGACAAGGAAGAGCACAAAACGAAAAAATTCAAAAAACTTTGCGACCTTTGCGGTGGGAAAAATATACAATTTCTTATGTAATCAAAGAATTTTTGGTGATTATCTCAGAACTTCTGAGTAAATATCCAGCATCTTGTCTGCAATTTTTGAGGAGGTGAAGTTCTCAATTACATACTTATATCCATTCTCCGCAAGGCGACTTGCTAACTTTTCATCCTTTAGCAATTTCTCTATAGCGTCTGCCAATGCCTCGGGGTCTTTTTCTGGCACTAACAACCCAGTCTCTCTGTCTTTGATAATATCTGGAATTCCACCAGAGTTTGTTCCAATGACTGGTTTTTTGCAAATCATTGCTTCCACCAAAGAAATGCCAAATCCTTCACCCATCGCAGGCAGCACAAAAATATCACATAAACCCAAATAAGAGCTAACTTCATTGTGAGGGATATATCCTTTGAATTCTGCTGGAAGGTTCAATCTTTTCGCCAGCTTTTCAAGATTTTCTCGCTCAGGCCCATCTCCAAGAATAAGAATTTCGCAAAGAATCTTCTTCTCCTTTAATAAACTACAAGCTTCAAGCAAATAATTGATTCCCTTTTGTTCGGTTAGTCTACACAAGGTAGCAATTATTAGCCCCCGTTTATCTTTTTTGCATTGTGTTTTCTTCACACTTGCTGGCATAGGAATAACTTGAACTTTATTCTTATCAAGTTTTACTATCTTCTCCAGCCCTCTTTTTATGTAACTTGATACTACAGTAATTTTTTGTGCTCTATCAGTTATGCAATTAGCTATCCAATTTATTTGTCTGTGTGATTTTAAAAGCTGAAAATCAGTCCCATGGAATGTAAGGATTAAAGGGACATCTTTTATCTTTGAAACAAGAGCACCAACTAAACCTGATGGTATCCACCAATGTGCATGAATGAGGTTTATTTTCTCTCTGTTTATAACCCAGATACTTTTAAGCAGGGAAGAAATGATAAATATTATAAACAGAAATTGATAAAATAAATTTCTCCTGACCAATTCATGCATATTTCCCTGATAAGCTAACTTTTCGAGTTTAGAAGGGGCGTATCGGAATCGATAAATACTTATACCGTCAATTTTTTCAAAATAAGGGAGGTTTCTTTCATGTGGAGTTACTACAAAAACTTCTATTCCCCTGGCAACAAGTTCACGAGCCAAATCAAACAAAAAAACACCAGAGAGGTCTCCTTTCTTCCGAATGAAGCAATGCGTTAAAAAAAGAACCCTCATTTTCTTCATTTCCCACAGCAATTTTGTATCTTTACTTACTTCTTAATTTTTTTATCTCGTCCTGAATACCTGCTATAGCTTCAGCGAGAAATCCTACAACAAAGAGTAATAATCCTGATATCCCAAGAAAAATAACTAAATAGAGAAGAGGCCTATAACCTTTCTGAAGCCCAAATCTTAAGTAAAGTGCAATAATACCCACAATCAGTGCCGCAAGAAGTAGTCCCCCACTGATTGACCCAAAAAAGAGCATAGGCTTGCGCATCACAGACATTTGAAACTTCACCGCTATTAGGTCTAAAATACCAACTGGAATTCTCCAAAATCCAAACTTTGACTTACCATATTTTCGAGGATACAAAGTTACTCTCACCTCCCCAATATTAAATCCGTACTCATAAGCCATTGCAATTATATACCGGTGCCAATCCTTTCTCCATGGCAACTCTCGAACTACCTCCCTTTTGAATGCCTTTATTGAATTAAGGTCATGAACTGGGACTCTAAACAACATCCTTGAAAGCCAGTTATAAACACCTGAAACAAATCTTTTTTCATACCGTCCGGTTTTCCATCCGGCTACTAATTCATATCCCTCTTCAAGCTTATTCACAAGCTTCGGAATCTCCTCTGGAAGATATTGAAGGTCAGCGGGAAAGTATACAAAAATATCTCCCCTTGCCACATTAAAACCAGATAATAAAGCGTCGGTTATACCTCTACGATTTTTTTGCCTAATAACTTTTAAAAAGTTGTATTTCTTCTGATATTGAACCCCCTTTTCAAAAGTCTTGTCAGTACTTCCATCATCAACAAGTATTACCTCACAAGGAATACTATTTTCCTGCAACATTTGGTCAAATTTTTCAAGAAGAGATGCTATATTTTCCTCTTCATTAAATGCAGGAATAATTATCGAAACTTTCGAAGTCATTTTCTATTGCTTATTTATTATCTAATCATCACCAGCTTCTTCATCTTTACCACTCCTCCACCAATCTCAAGCTTAACAAAATAGATTCCACTATGTGCCTCTTTACGCTTGTTATTTATATCACCCCATTTAATCGCATAATACCCCGGGGCTTGCCTCTTATCAACTAATTTTTTAATAACTCTACCACTAATATCGTAAATCGTTAATCGTGTGGTCTTAACTTCATTGGGGTCCCCTGGTAGTGAATAACGAATAATGATTTGTTTAGCAAATGGATTTGGATAAACCGCCAATTTTGCTTCTCTTATGTCTATTGCGAACGCTTCCTCTACTGAACTAGGTTCCATCGAGCCAAGCGTAATACTTCTATAACAGGAGGTATCAAGTCCTCTTATTGTCCAACCCGAACCATCTAATTTCGTCTTTATTATCCTATCATTTCCTGAAGCGTGGTCTATAACATAATAGTAGCCAGAGTCTGGGTCATAATCAAAATCCGGTATGTAATTAAATCCTCCAAGCTCAGTAGCATTCGTTCCGTCAAACTTAGACTTTATAAGCTTTTTATGGTTACTGGAACTCCTGGTTATATACCCATCTTTATGAACAAATATTGCAGCGTAAACTGTACCCGCGTGAACTCCTGTCTCAAAACCTGTACTATCATAATTACATCTTGCAAGAGGTGTGCTACTGCCATTGCACGGTGCTACATAAAGTTTATTTTCAGCTTCACAAAAAAATACAGACCTCGGATGGTCAAAATCCATAGAATAATATACGAACTTGTTGGTACCGTCTCTATTAAACCTGAGTACTTTGCAAGTTTGGTCGTAGGAACCTACAAAGAATTGGTCTTTTACTTCTGAAACATCTATCCCCTCAGCCATTTGTACACCACTAACTACTATGACGGGAATGCCAAAAGTATTACCTACTATAGGTATTTTGTATACACAATTAGCAGAATTTGAACAAGCAAGATACAAATCTCTAGTTTCTTTATCATAGTCAATGCTCATAAATTCAACTTCATACCAAAAGTCCATATGTTCAAGAATGCCTCCTCCCATAGTCACTTTAGCAAGACGATTGAGATGCTCGTTTTCCATTACATATAAAATGCGCTCTGCGATTACTGCTCGGGGAAAAATCGCTGACATCACCGTAAACAGAACCGTGGCTATACAGTCCTTATGAGCTATAAGATTTCTCAAAATTTTCTCCATCTTAAAGACTCCCAAAAGAGAAGCTCATCTACTGAATGAGAATCGCTTCCATAAAAAATCTTGAATTTTCCATCTAAAAGTTTTGAAAGGAGCTTCCCTCTCGGTGCACGATGTCTCAAATTTATTTCAAAGATTTTATTCTTTCCCTCTTTAATCAAGGTATCTATCACTTTTGTAGGTATATAAACTCCGTGGTCATAAAGAATAGCCCCGGGATGAGCAATTACATTTGGAATAGGATTCTTTAATACTGCCTTCATAGCAGTGAACCACAATGCAAGAGCCATTGATTTGTTCACAGATATTTCTCGCGAAGGCAAGTATTCTCTTTCTTCTGCTGGTATTCTGTGAAATGCAGAATAGATAAAATCAATCTTGTCTATACCTTTCGGTAAGTCCAAGTCTCCTTTCAAGTTTATTACTTTTGCTTCTATCCCAGAAAATATCTCTATTTTACTGCCATACTTTTTCTTCAATCTCAAAATTTCGTGAGTAAAATCTGGCACCCATTTTGTATCTTCTCTAACATGGTCAACTATGCAAATTTTCTCATATTCTGTACTAATTGCTGTTTTTACAATTTCTTCCGGAGAATTCAATCCGTCCGAAAAATTAGAGTGTATATGCCTGTCCTCTTTCATCATAATATACCTCATCCCAGTAACGTATCATCTTAACTCCCCATTTTACCTCAGGAGGCATCACTTTTTCTCTTAAAGCAAGCTTTAAAGCCAGATATACGAGATTTACGCCTGCTGCTGTGCATAATACAATAGTCCCCTGGAGTCTGGGATTTGATTCAATAAGCTTGGGAATTCCATTTTCATCTTTCTTGAATTGCAAGCCAATATTACCATTTAATTTAAGAGTTGCAACTACTTTTTTAGAGGCCTCAATTATTGTTTTGTTTTCTATGGTGGTTCCAACAAAACTGATGCCCATCTTAATTTTCTCGCGCAAACGAGGGATTACTGTAAGGGCTTTTCCATTATCCGCTAAAATATCCACACTATATTCTTTGCCGGGTAAATATTCCATAACTACGAGTTCAGGAAAAACTTTTGCATTCTTTAATACGGGCTCTATATCCTCTAAAGTCGTAACAGTATTCATGGGCTTCTGGTTAATTAGCAAATCTAATCTGTCAATTTCTTGAGTTAATATCCTGAACCCACGAAGCCCATTAGAAACAGGTGGCTTAAAACATACATTGACTCTCGGATACCCAAGTTTAAATACTGCCTCTTTAAATTCTTCATAGCTATTGGCAGGGATAAATTCAGGAACAGGTACTTTGATATTATTACGAGAACAATGATTCATCAAAAGATACTTATTATTTGTTATCCGTAATCCTTGAGGGGGTGATATGCTTACCCTAACACCTATTTCTGTAAACTTCTCCAGATTCTCGGCAAGAGGCATCAGTTCTCTGGTTACAAGAGGCATAAGGACTTCTACTTTCTCCTCTTCACATATTCTTAAAATACTTGGTATAAATTCCTTGTCAAGAGCAGGAGGAATCAAATAACTCTTATCAATCAGAGAAAATCCTATAGAATTTGGGCTCATATCTACACCGATAATTCTTATTTTTCGCTCCTTTACAAGACGCAGACTCTTAATTATACCGGGAGCTCCGGGTGCACCTGCTCCGGTTACAAGAACTGTCGCGTCTCTCATTTTATAATCCATCTAATCGCTTCAAACGCCTCTGCGTAACGAGCGCCAATTTGAACTCCCCTTGTTCGAGCTAAACTTCTTATGAACTCCTCGTTCGCATAAGGTCTATGAAATTGCGATTTGTATTTTTTAAATGCCTCTAATTTCTTGACTATATGCTTCTCTTCTAAATATATGAAGGCAGTTGTGCTAAATGTTAAATTGTTCCCAGGAAGTTCATACCCTAATATACTTGTTTGTTTAAATGCCCTCAAGCCTTCCTCATAAACAGTACGGTGGTCCTGGTGAATATCGCTACTGCTTGGCATAAATACTAAGTCTGGATTAATCTTTTCCCTCAGCAATACCATATTTTCCAAAATTCTCTGTCTGTTTTGAGGATGCTCCCTTACAGGATATCTATAAATTAAAAGATTTTCCGTCTTAATTCCAAGAACTTTGGTTGCTTCTTTTACTTCTATTTCTAAAATATTTTTAGGAAACCCTGCAGGGACTGACTTTTCACATACAGAGAAGGCAGCGTAATAAATCTTTTTGCCTTCCTCTACAAACCTGGCAATGCTTCCACCACACCCAAATTCCCCATCATCTGTATGAGGAGCAAGAACAAGGATATTCTTAATCATTTCTTTTTGCCTCCCATGCGGGGCTGTGACTCACAGAGTTTGTGGCCGAAAGTTTCATAAATGGAAAAAGAACGCCTCCCACAAGACTTCCTATCACCCCTATTATATAAAAAAGCAAAGAAAGGGTTACAGCTTCTGTGCTTGTCAGTCCCACTTGAGCAAAGAAAAATCCATAACCCCATTCCCTTATTCCTAATCCATTCATTGTAATTGGGATTGTTGTTAAGAGCCCTATTATTACAGGATAAATTATATAGCTCATAAAAGGAAGCTTAAATCCAAGTGCAATTCCAATTGACAAATTCATAAACGCAATAACAAATTGAATCACAAACGAAAGCAAGAGAGCTTCAACTATTTGTTTTTTCTTGTCTTTGTAAATATGCAATGCATTATAAAATTCCTTTGTTTTATCCCTAATCCCGAAGACGCTAATTCTTTCGATTATACCCTTGAATTTACTCATAAATCCCCGCTCAAAAAGTAAACAAACCAAAACGCTTGCCAAAATAAAAACTCCAGCTAACGGAAGAATTACCACGTATAGTGGAACTTCTCTAAACCAGAGCAAAGAAGCAATAAGAGCAAAAGTAATAAGCACCCATCCTCCAATAATTAACTCTATAAGCATGGAGGAAAAACTCTCGTTCATTTTTTTATCCGCTTTTCCTGCATAAAGAGCTCTCACTGCTCCTCCACCAATAGTTGTTGGCAAAAAGTTGTTATAGAAAAAACCAATAAAATAATAAGCCAGAGTGCGACGATAAGGAATTTTAATTCCCTGTACCCTGAGAAGTCTATGCCATCTTAAAGCACTTAATCCAACCGTAATAAAATAACCCCCAAGTGCAGCCAAAAGAAGGTAGGGATTCGCCTCTTTAAGAATTATCCCTATCTCAGCAAAATCTACTTTCCTGAATATAAAAAAAAGCAGACCCCCGCTTATCCCTATCCTAATTATAATATTTAATGCTCGCTTCATCAACTTTTGTTTTCAAGGCTTTAAGCCTTGAGTTACAAATTAGCTGTATTATACTTTGTCAAAGCACTCTGTGTCAAGAAAAAACAAGAAGAACATAAATCAAAGATTTCTGAAAATCAACAAAGCTTATAGAATTATCAGAACTTACTAATGATAATAACAAGATAGAATTCCAAGCCTCGAAAGAAATTAAATGGAGTACCAATGTTTTTTCCCTTTAAGAAATTCATCTATTCCCTTTTTCTTAATCTTTCTTAAATTCTTTATATGGGCATCTCCGTGATTGGGCTTTAAGAAGTCCAGCTTTTTACAAGTTTCAAACTCATCGCATTCCCAACAGCCTTCAATGCCCTTCTTTTGGCAACATTTCCTCATCTTGCAGAAAGGCGGACCGCCACCACCTTTGCAGGTCCTCTTGCAGCGGAATTTTACTAATGCCCCTAATACCTCATAGCACTGTGGGTAGTTCTTGAATACCTTAAAAAATGAAAGAGTAGAGAGATATTCTGCTGTTTTGTCAAATCTTGACTGTCTTAATTCTTTTCTAAGGTCTCTTGCCAAGTCCGCAATCTTCCCTTTGTATCCAAAGCAATCTCCACAATAAAGTCCACAATATGCGATTAAATCTCTACTTTCTTCCATTTGTCCTTACCTCCTTTAAGAATTATCCTTTTTTATTTTCGTAATCTACTCTGAACTTTTTCGCTTGTTAATTCTCGAATCGCATCGGAAGCAATCCACTTAGCACTTTTTGAATCTATCTGTTGAATCTCTTTGGCTGTTTCAATTGCTATTTTATTAAGGTTAAGGTTTCGTTTCCCAATCTGCCTTAATGCCCAATTGACTGCTTTTTTAACATAGTTTCTCTCATCAAAAGCTTCCCTTTTTATGACAGGAAGAAACTTCTCAAATTGTCTGTCATCTGTCTTTTTGTCATAAACTGCCAAGCAAGCCATCAACGCAAAACTCGCACGCTTGACAAATTCCTGCTTATCGTGGCTCCATTCATTCGCTTTTTGATAGGCAAATTTAGTCCTCTTAAAAAGATTCAGGCAACATTGGTCGCACACATCCCACGAATCAAAATCTTTTGCCCATTTCTCTATTTGTTCTTCGGTTACTATCTCTGGATTGTCAATTATGCTTGCAAGTATCCGAGCTTCATGAATACCCGATGACCAGAGCCGTTGAGCAAGCGAATGATTCATTCCTATTTCTTTAGCCATCTTTCTTATATTTGGAATTGACACTCCATAGGTATTTTTGGGGTTAATCCCAAATCGTGCCATTTCCTCTATCGCCCTGGGATTGGATAGAGATTTCAGTCTGTTGAGAATATTATCGTATTCCACTTTTTCTGCCTGAGGCGGAATGAGACCAAAATACCTAAACTGTAAAGAATCGTATAGGACATTATACTATGATTCTCAAAAAGTCAAACACTTTTTCCACTCTCTTGATGCTTGACAATGGTGAAATAAGTTATATACAGTAAATTATGCTAAAAGTAATTGCTATAGTTGGCCGCGAGAATGTTGGGAAATCTACTCTGTTTAACAGACTGGTTGGAGGGAGACCTGCAATCACACATCGCGAGCCAGGAATAACTCGTGATAGAAATATAAAAGAGATCGAGCTCTTTGGAACGAAAGCCCTCCTCGTAGATACAGGTGGATATTTGCCTTATGAATCTCGCGGAATAAAAGCAAAAGTGAAGGAACAAGTTGATATCTCTATCGAGAGTGCAGACCTTATTATCTTTATGGTTGATGCTAAATCCGGCTTAACACCTCCTGATTCGGAGTTCGCAAATCGGCTCAGGAAATTAAACAAAAAAGTAATCCTCGTGATAAATAAAGTAGATACAAAAAAGAGTTATGGAGTTTCTGAGTTTCAGAGTTTAGGGTTTAAAAAGATTGCAAGCATTTCAGCTATCCATGGACTCGGACTAAACGAACTCGTTGACTACATAAAACAAGAAATAGAGACAGAAACAGAGATAGAGACAGGGATAGAGACAGGGATAGAGACAGAGGAAAACCTTCCTAAGTTTGTGGTTATTGGCCGCCCAAATGTCGGCAAATCAACTTACATAAATGCTCTTCTCAAGGAACCAAGAATGATTGTAGATGAGCATCCGGGCACCACCATCGACTCAATAGATGTAACCTTGAACTACGAGGGGAGGGAACTTATTCTTATAGATACTCCCGGAGTGCGAAGGAGAACAAAAGTCAAGAGCGATGCAGAGTTTTATTCATCGGTGCGGACAAAACGCAGTATCTCAAAATGTGATGTTGGCATACTTCTCGTTGATGCAGGAGTCCCACTTACTCATCAGGATAAACGGATTCTCAGTATGCTCATAAAAGAAGGAAAGGGGATTGTGATTGTGCCAAATAAAATAGATATTGGCATCGAGTTTCGTGAGGGAGTTCTGAATTTTGCAAGATTTATACCCATTACTTACATAAGTGCCTTAAAGGAGGACAAGATATACGAGCCCATAAAAGAGGGCTTTAGGATATGGTCTGCTCGCAAACTTCGGATTTCAAAAAAGAAATTACGGGAACTCACAGAGATGCGAACAAAACTGAGAATTACGAGTATGGTGCAAATCGGAGTAGAGCCACCTGAATTTAAAATCAAATCTATGCAGAAATTAACTCCTCAAGATAAACGATTCATCGAACGGGAACTCCGAGCAGAATTCGGCTTCCAAGGAACACCCATAAGGGTTTAAGGGTTTAAGGGTTTAAAGGTTCAAGGGTTTAAAGGTTCAAGGGTTTAAAGGTTTAAAGGTTTAAGGGTTTAAGAGTTTAAGGGTTCAAAGGATGTGAGAGAAGTCGCTACCTTGAGTCATCCTGTGCTTTTTCCTACAAAAATCATTGACACGACTTAAATCGTGTGATAATCGCAAGGAAAGATGAAAAAGGAAGGAACCCACAAAATTTCACCGAATTACCATAAGAAAATTTATTTACACCGCAGAGACGCAAAGAACGCAGAGTCTTTTTTAAACTCTTTTCTTTGCGAACTCTGCGTCTTTGCGGTAATTATCTTATCTTGTGAAAATCGGTGTTCTCTGTGGTGAAAAAAGGAGGTAAAATGAAAAAGTTTTGGATGCCATTTATCTTGACAGGTGGGTTAGTGACAAACGGATACGCATTTATTGGTTGTGGACTAAAAGGAGGATACGGATACCAAAGCATTACTCCAACGGAGATTCATCTAACAACGAAAACCACGACCGGAACTACTGTAATCACTGCGGATACTACATTTACTCCTACTGGTGAAGAGGCAGAGATAAAAAACCCCACGGGATTTGGTGGGGAGCTCGTGCTTGATATTGCCCCTCCTATTATCCCTCTGGGTATAGAATTAGGTATGGGCTTCTATACAGGAACCGATGAGAAGGTGGAGGACACAGCAGGAATTCCGACGACTATTACCTCCACGGTGAACTCTATAAAAATCTCTGCTCTTGGGAAATACTATATTAAAGGAATCCCTATGATTTCTCCCTGGGTAGGCGTCGGACCATTCCTTGGGCTAAACACCCATAAACTCAAAGTGAAAAGGGAAATGGGAACGGTTACCGCCTCTACCGAATACGCAGGCGAGATGGTTCCTAACTTTGGGATTCTGGGAGGCGCTGGAGTTAAGGTCAGTATAATTCCCAAACTCTCTCTTAATGTAGGTGTCCTTTTTGACTATTTCATAGTGGCTAAAGGAAAGTACACATCAAAATTTACATTTGGAGAGACTACCACAGAAACCACATATGATATCAAAGGTTCCCAATGGAATATGAATGCCCTGGTCGGAATAAGCTACGATATACTGTAAAAAGGCGTAACCCACGAAGAGTGTTGATAAAACTATTTTAATTTCTTCAACTTTTTACTTCTAATCTGTAGGTTGTCCCTCGCATAGAGACTTCTCCATTTTCGGCAATTGTTCTCATTTGTAGGTATAATTCGCATTTTTCGAGCTCTTTGAACGGGATATCTGCTACTTTCTTGTTCTCGCATATTCTTATCTTATCAATTACAACTTCAGTAGGAATAGTAGAGAGTTCTGTAACTTTGGCTACATAAGAGTAAGCTCTTATTTTTGCCCTTTTCGTCCAGATTTGAGCAACACACTTGCAAGAATATGTTCGTGGCAGCCATACCTTGAACCTTATCTCATTTTTATATTGGGCATAAGTAGTTAAATCCGTACCAAGTAATGGAGGATTTCCTATTTGTCCAAAGAAAGGTTTTTCTCTGGGCTTAAATCCAACTGAGATTAGCAGAATATTAACTCTATTGTATGCATTTTGGCCAGTCATTACTCTTCCACGGTTAATTCGAATTATGCCGCCATTACTAATTGTTGAAGACTTTCTAAACTTCTTTGCATATTCACACCACTCTGCTTTCTCAATTAAGCTTAGCTTCCACCAACCGCTTGAGACTTCAGAAAAAATCTTTCTCGTCTGGATTTGACTCTTTGTCCTTGGGTTTCTGACTTTTTTCGGTCTCCGCCTAACTACTGGAGTTCCATTCAAAGAGGAAAAAACAAAGTCTCCAAGCTTTCCCCTTACATTGAAGATTAAGCCAGAAGTCGTAAATTTAGCCATCTTGCACCTCCCTTTTTTCGTGATTCGTGGTCGTGATTCGTGGTCGTAAAAAGATAGTCACCAACACGAACCACTCCACAGGTCGCAGACTCTGTGAGATTCTGCGAACAACACGAACCACCAACACGAACCACGATTTATTTGACATTTGAGATAATATCTCTATAATCTACTCTTTCAAACTTCTGGACATAAACCGTCTTGCCGGCAGCTCCATTTTCAACTAAAAGCTTCCAGCCTTCAAAAGATAACCTGCATCCCTTCCACCATTTGCAAGGCACTCTAAACTCCCTGCCCCTCAACTCCAAAGGCAGAAACGCCCATAGAGGAGTTCCAGACCTGACCGCAAAATATCTGTCCATATTTACCTTCTTTATAATATATACATTTCAAAAGGAGGAATTTAAAGCAGAAAACGCAAAACCCAAAAGACAAAA
>JAUWHX010000014.1 GCA_030605695.1 bacterium
GGCTTTATAATCGCTGGAATGACAAGTTCTTTTGGTGCTGGCAATTGGGATGTCTATCTTATAAGGACTAATGCAGATGGTGATACTCTCTGGACAAGAACTTATGGCGGAACTTCTATTGATTGGGGCAATTCTGTCCAAGAGTGTGTAGGTAGCGGGTTTATAATTGCAGGAGGGACATATTCTTTTGGTGCTGGCTCTTTTGATGTCTATCTTATAAGAACTGATTCAGAGGGCGATACTTTATGGACTAAAACTTATGGAGGAATTGACTGGGATGCAGGCTATTCAGTTCAGGAGTGTGCATCGGGAGGCTTTATAATTGCAGGAGAGACAGCTTCTTTTGGTGCTGGTTATGAGGATGTCTATCTTATAAGGACTAATGCAGACGGTGCTCCTCTATGGACCCGAACTTATGGCGGAACTAACTGTGATTGGGGCTATTCTGTTCAGGAGTGTGCAGGTAGTGGATTTATAATTGCAGGATGGACAGAGTCTTTTGGTGCTGGCTATTATGATGTTTATCTTATAAGAACTAATGCAAACGGTGATACCTTATGGACGAAAACTTATGGCGGGACTGGCTGGGATGAGAGCTATTCTGTAGAGGAGTGTGCATCGGGTGGCTTTATAATCGCAGGATATACAGAATCTTTTGGTGCTGGCGAGAAGGATGTCTGGCTTGTAAGGATTTCTGAGACAGGAGTGGAGGAAGAGACAGGCAATAGGCATAAGGCAATAGGCATTAGTTTAGAGGTATATCCGAATCCGTGTATGGGAAAGGCAGTAATCCGTTATACGTGTCCGTTTTCCGTGTCCGGACACGAACCACGAACACGAATCACGATTCACGACCTCTCAGGCAGACTCATTCAAACTTTCCATTTGACTAATGACCAATCACAGGTAGTATGGGATACAAAGGAACTTCCGGGCGGAGTATATTTCTTGCACTTAAATATCGGAGATATTAAAGAAGTAAAAAAGCTAATTCTTATTCAATAGGAGGAAAGAATGATAAGAGAAAAAATTGAGGAGACTGTTAAAGTTATTAGAGAAAAGACGCAATTTGAGCCAAAAATCGGTATAATTCTTGGCACAGGTCTCGGAAAACTTGCCCAGAGCATAAAAGAGGAGATTTCTATTCCTTACAAGGAGCTACCTAATTTCCCGGTTTCAACGGTTGAGTCACACGAGGGGAGACTGATATTTGGCACTCTCTCTGGCAAACCAGTTGTTGCTATGCAAGGTAGATTCCACTGGTATGAGGGGTATTCTATGCAGGAAGTTACTTTCCCAGTAAGAGTTTTGAAAGCTCTTGGATGCGAGATTCTTATTGTCTCGAATGCCTGTGGTGGCGTAAATCCTATGTTTGCAAGAGGAGATATTATGCTAATCTGCGACCATATAAACCTATTGCCAGAGAACCCTCTTAGAGGCAAAAACGACGAATCGCTTGGTCCCAGATTCCCGGATATGTATAATACTTATGACAAAGACATAATAGAGTTAACAGAGAAAGTGGCTCTTGAAAAGGGAATTCCAGTAAGAAAGGGCGTATATGTAGCAATGCAGGGTCCTTGCTTTGAGACATTTGCTGAATACAGGATGATAAGAGCTATTGGCGGAGATGTAGCTGGAATGTCCACAGTCCCGGAGGTAATTGTTGCAAGGCATATGAAGATGCGAGTTCTGGGCATTTCAATAATAACCGACCTTTGTTTCCCTGATTTGCCTCAAGCCGTCTCACATCAAATTGTAATAAAAGCCGCAAACGAAGCAGAGCCCAAACTCACAAGATTAGTAGAAGAAGTGGTTAAAGAAATTGAGTAAGAAATTAAGTTGAAATTTATAGAAATTAGGTAGAAATTGGGAGAATACATTGAGTTTGAAAAATTGGAAGTTTGGCAATTAGGAGTAGAACTTGTGAAAGAAGTTTATGGTCTAATTAAAGTTTTGCCAGATGACGAAAAGTATGGACTCACATCTCAGTTAAAGCGAGCGTCTGTTTCAGTTCCTGCAAATATTGCTGAAGGATATGGCGGATACCATTATATGGATAAAATAAAATTTTATCTTAATGCAAGAGGTTCTTTATTTGAACTTAAAAGTCATTTGCTTATAACTAAGGAACTTAACCTTATAAGTGAGGAAGAACTCAAAAAGATACTGATTCTTATAAACAAGTTAGGGATTAAGTTAAACAATTTCATTACATCTGTGAGAAAAAAGAAATTAGCTGGAGATTAGTAAAAATGAGAAATAGAGAGAGAATAAATTTCCACAAATTTCTATCAATTTCTACAAATTTCCACAAATTTCCACAAATTTCCATTAACTTCCACAAATTTCTATCAATTTCCACTAATTTCTATCAATTTCCACTAATTTCCATTCTCACCTTGCTCTGCCTACTCAGCTGTTCCCGCCATGAGATAGAAGTAGAGCTTGACCCAGAAGACGAGTTTAAGATTGCTAAACAAGCATTTAAAGAGGAAAACTATGGTCGGGCAATAGAAGGATTTAAGCAAATAGTATTCCGTCACCCGGGTAGTAAATGGGCTGAGGAATCTCAATATCGCCTCGCACAATCTTCATTTTTCAAAGAAGATTATCAACAGGCAGAAATGGAATATGAGTTCTTTATTAAAGCTTATCCAAGGTCAAGATTCTTGGACGATGCCTCTTTTGAATTGGCTCTGTGCTATTTTAAAGACTCTTATCCATATTATTTAGACCCCTCATTCATTGAAAGAGCACTTCACGAATTCCAGTCTTTTATCAAGAAATATCCTCATAGCAAATGGCTTCCTAAAGCAAAAGAATACGAGCAAAAATGTGTGGACAAACTCATTCGCAAGGAACTTGAGACAGCGAAGCTCTATATAAAAACAGGCAAACTGGAATCCGCAATCCTGTATCTTGAGGACATTCAAGATAAATATCCCGAAAACTCATATTCTAAAGAAGTCTCCCGCTTGCTCAAAGAGTGCGAGAAGAGTTCTCCGTAAAAAAATTAAAGATAAAAATGGATTTCGAAGTTTACTGTGATGAAAGTCGTCAGGAACTATTTCGTTGTAAAAAGCCGAACTCAACAGAGTATGTGTTGATAGGTAGCTTGTGGTTGGAAGCTTCAAAGAGAGAAGAATACAAAAATGAGATTAAGAAATTGCGTCTTGAACACAATCTACGTGGTGAATTCAAATGGCAAAAAGTAAGTCCTTCCCGAAAGAATTTCTACTTACAGTTGATACATCTCTTTTTTGATAGCGATATGCGGTTCCGAGTTATTGTCCTTGCTGCGAGTGAATTGGATTCAGTTAAATTCCATCAAGCAGACGATGAACTAATGTTCTATAAGTTTTATTATCAATTACTACATCACTGGATTCTTGATAGGAACACATATCGCATTTTTGTTGATGTCAAAACAAATCGTGTTCACAATCGACTAAAGACTCTTAAAGATGTACTTTCAAATGCTAATTTGTTATCAAATATATTACAGGTTCAAGCATTACCTTCTTGTGAAGTAGATTTTTTACAGCTTGTAGATGTTTTGATAGGAGCAGTTAGTTATAGTTTTCACAATAGAAACAGAAATCCCGTAAAATTGCAGGTTATTGAAAAAATTGAGAAATCTCTCGGGCATCCAATTCAGTCGACACGAAAGTCTGAAGAGAAGTTTAATGTTTTTCGGTTTCAGCCTACCGGAGGGTGGTAATGCCCTATCCTCCCCTGGTAAAATACAATATAGAGACTGAGTATCGCAAACATTATGAGGCTAAATACTGTGCGAAAAAATCAGGTATTAAAACATTTGATGGAATTCCGGTATATTTCAAGAAAGATAGATTCAATCACGCCTTCCACGAGAGTAGCAAGAGAGATGAGACGAAAGACATTTTCTCCCGTCAGCGGGCAGAACGAATCGATTGGATTGCTCATGCACTGAGAGATACATTAGCAGAACTATATATAGGCTGGGATAATAGGCTAAAGAGACATGACAAGAGACGTAGAGTGTGCGTAGTCCAAGGGAATTATGTAGTAGTAATTCGTTTTAACCATCCCAGAACGAAAGCATTCTTTGTTACAGCTTTTGTTACAGATACATCCGCGACTATGCAAAAAATAAGGAGAAGTCCTAAATGGAATTAAAAATAAAGATGCCGCTGATTCATACGGGTTCAGCGGCAGAAACCTTTGTAGGTCCCAAACCATTGGTAAAGGACATTATTACAATAATATGACTATTCTGCCTGTCAAGAGTTTTTTTGCTTTATCTTTTACGACATTTATCATCATGATAACGAAAAAGTGTAATGAGAAAAAGAGGTTGGGATAGAGAATGGAATTTATGGAAATGTTGAAGTGTAGAATTGCTGTAGTAGATTAGTCTTTTGGGGTGAGAGATTTCAGCTTTTTCAGAAGAAGAAGAGCCTCTATTGGGGTTATTTTATCGGGGTCTATTTTTTTAAGTTCTTTTTGTAGAGGTGATTCGCTAACTGCCTCTACATTTTGACGCTCGAATAAGGTTTTTTGCTTTGAGCGGGTTCTTATTTTACTTGCTTTTTGCTCCTTTAGTTCAAGAGAACCCAGTATGGAACGTGCTCTCTTAATTACTTCCTCAGGTATCCCGGCAAGTCGGGCTACATCTATTCCGTAAGACTCATCACATCCACCCGGCTTAAGTTGATGCAAGAATATTATCTTATCCTCGTATCGCTTGGCACCAATCTGATAGTTCTTTATCTTGGAAGAAATTGAATGAAGTTCTGTAAGTTCGTGATAATGAGTGGCAAAAATGGTCTTGCATTTTATATGCTTGAGCAAGTATTCAGTGGTAGCCCAGGCAATTGACATTCCATCAAAAGTGCTTGTTCCACGACCTATTTCATCAAGGAGCACAAGACTCCTTCTGCTTGCATTATTCAATATATTAGCGGTCTCGTTCATTTCAGCAAGAAAGGTTGAGACCCCACGAGCAAGGTCGTCTGAAGCACCTATTCTTGTGAATATGCGGTCTGTAATTCCGATGTGTGCGTATGATGCAGGAACATAGGAGCCGAGTTGAGCCATAAGCACAATCAAACCAAGTTGACGAAGGTAGGTTGATTTCCCAGACATATTGGGCCCTGTAATTATGTAGACTTTTTGCTCCGGGTCAAGTGTAGTTGGATTTGGGACAAAATCCCCGTGAGAAAGTAACAGTTCAACAACTGGATGTCTCCCATCCTTTATTATTATGGAATCTTCGGTTGTAAGCTCTGGTCTTATGTATTTATTCCTTTTAGCCACATACGCAAGTGAAGCAAATACATCAAGTGTAGCGAGTTTATGTGCGGCAGTCTGGATATTGGATGTTTGAACCGCTACCTTTTTCCTTATCTCACAAAAGAGTTCATATTCAAGGCGACGAATCCGTTCTTCTGCTCCAAGCACCTGAGACTCATATTTTTTAAGCTCTTCGGTGATAAATCTTTCGTTATTCACAAGAGTTTGTTTTCTTATGTATTCTTTGGGGACGAGCTTAAGATTCGGACGAGTAATCTCAATATAATAGCCAAAAACATTATTAAATCCAACTTTCAGAGAATTAATGTGAGTGCGTTTACGCTCTCTTGCTTCAAAATCTGAAATCCACTTCTTCCCAGAACGAGTAATTTCTCTCAAGCCATCAAGTTCTTTATTAAACCCATTTCGTATAATTCTACCTTCCTGCAAAGTGGGGGGTGAATTTTCAGCAATTGATTGCTCAATTAAACCCACAGTAGAGCTAAATTTCGGGAGTTTATAGTCTTTAAAACCTTTTGGGGAGGAACGAACTCCTACCCTATCATTACTTAGAACGGAGTTTATTTGAGGTAAGATTTCAAGTGATGATGAGATTACTCTCAAGTCCCTTGCATTTGCTCGTTCCATAGACACCTTGACTATTAGTCTTTCAAGGTCAGGGATTTTTGATAGGAGTTCGCGTAATTGTTGAAGCAATTTGGGAGAATCTACAAATTCCTCAACTCTATCAAGTCGGGAATTTATTTTGCGTGGTTGAGTAAGTGGAAAGTTAATGAAATCTCTTAACATTCTTGCTCCCATCGGAGTAAGTGTGTGGTCAAGAACCCAGAGCAATGTCCCTTCTCCTTCTTCGCCATTGATTTTTCGAGTAAGTTCAAGGTTTTTGCGAGTAGGCCCATCAATAAGTAAGTAGTCAGAAAGCGAATAAGGGATAATGCGTTTTATGTGAGGAAGTTCGTGTTTCTTGGTATCACGGAGGTAAGCAAGCGCGGCTCCTGCAGCAGATATTCCGAGTTTTAAATCTTTACATCCGAATCCATCAAGAGAATTAACTTTGAAATAATTAGTAAGTTCACGAAATCCAAAGTCATAGGAGAATTCGTAGGGTTCTCTTTTGGTGAGACTAAAGTTCTGCAATACTTCAACAAGTTCAAAGTTTTCTGGTGCAATAATTTCAAGTGGTGAGATTTTTTTGATTTCATCAAGCAATTCTTCTTGAGAGAGCTCTGTGAGGCGGAAATCACCTGTGGAGAGGTCAATGAATGCAAGTCCATATTTGAGGTTATCAGATGAGATGGATGCGAGGTAATTGTTCTTTTTGGTTTCAAGGAGAGAATCATCAAGTATGGTGCCTTTGGTAATTACTTCTACAACATCTCTTTTTACAAGTTTTCCTGGAGTGGGTGGTTCAAGTTGCTCGCAAACGGCAACACGAATGCCTGCGCGAGTGAGTTTAGCAATATAATGAGTTGCCGCGTGATGAGGTATGCCGGCAAGAGGAACTCCTGACTGACGCTTAGTTAAGGTGATTCCGAGAACTTTACTTGCAATTTTGGCATCTTCATAAAAGGTTTCATAGAAATCACCCAGCCTGAAAAGGAGTATTGAATCTGGATATTTTTTCTTAATTCTTGACCACTGTTCAAGTACGGGAGTGAGGTTCATTGTAAATCAAAATACAACCAGAAATTCATAGAGATTAGTAGAAATTAAGTAGAAATTAGTTGGACTTTTATAAATTTCTATTAATTTCCATTCACAGAATCCTGCGGACAAGTTTCTATCAATTTCCAATTTTTGAATTTTCTCTCTCATTTTATTTTTTTAATGATAGATTTTAGTCCGTTTTGGAGCATAAAGTTTTTTGCTTCTTCTGGAGAGGAGAAAGGACCTATCCATACTCTATAATGTTGTTGGTCTTTTATCATGCGTGGGTGAAGTTCTTTTAGTTTTTTAGCTAAACGATGGGCATTTTCTTGGGTAGAGAAATAACCGACTTGAATAAAAACAAAAGATGTGATTTTTTCAATATATTGCTTTGCGGCTTTGGCAGAACCAGAATTTGGGTAAGAAGATATAACTTTCTCGTAGATTTCAAGTGCTTCTTGATATTCGGTGAGTGCATAATGATATTGAGCAATATCATATAGGGCATTAGGTGCTACCTCACTTTTTGGATAATTTGATACGAGCTTCTCGTAATAACTTAAGGCATTTTCTGGTTTCTTCCTTAATTTTGCGGCATAATATAAAGCAAGAGGAGTAAGTTTATCTTTTGGATGTTTGATGAGAAATTGCTCAAATTTTTTAGTTGCGAGTTCAAAGTTCCCTTTTTCATAAGCTTTTTTTGCATCATTATAAAGTTCTTTGGGTAAGAGAAAGAGTATTAGCAACAAACTATACATATTTTTGTGCGTAGGGATTGACTGTAAAAATGTATAAGTTAATAAAGAGGAATTGTCAATAAAAAATCGGAGATTGTTTTTTTCATTTTTGACTTGACAAATTGAAAATTTTAGTTATTTATCATAGAAAAGGGGGTATTATGAAAAAAAGGTTGTTTGTAGTAATAGGAGCGATAATATCGCTAGGATATGTAGGTAGTGCGGAAGCTGATAAAGCTTTCTTGAAAGCCCTTCAAGATACACTTGCGAAACTTGGAAATCCGTGGATTGCTGGGGAAACGGAGCTTTCCAATCTCTCTCCTGAAGAAAAGCGAAGAATGTGTGGGTGTCTTCCATCAACTGACTCTGAACGGATAGGAATTCCTGACTTAGAAACGGTAAAGAGGCCGCCATTAAAAAACCCACCACCTACAGATATGGATTGGCGAGACTATAATGGGGGAAATTGGATGACCTCTGCTAAAAACCAAAATATACCACCCCCCGCCTGCGGAGCTTGCTGGGCTTTTGCATGGGTCAGTGCCCAAGAAGCACGAATGAAGATTAAAGCGGAAGATGCCGATTGGGGTCCAGACCTTTCAGAACAGTTCGTAGTATCTTGCAACTCATATGGCCATGGTTGTGATGGAGGAAATAACAATTTAGGCGGTTGGATAAAACAAACTGGAATTCCAGATGAAGCCTGTTACCCATATAGATCAAGGGATAGGACTAGTGGTGCACCATGTAGTGATGCGTGCTCTGATTGGGAAACAAGAGCGAAGTTTGGCAAAATTACGGACTGGGGACACATTTCTGAATATGTAAGTGCTAATGCTCTAAAGGAAGAAATAATGCGTGGACCTGTAGTTATGGCTGTAGATATGCAAGAGGATTTCTTCTATTATAAAGAGGGGGTCTATAAACCTATTATGGGAAAGATGTATGGTCATTCAATTTGCGTTTGTGGATGGAGGTCCTCGGACGGCGCCTGGCTGTGCAAAAATTCCTGGGGCACCTACCGGCCGTACTTCTGGTATGATACCCAGTGGTACATAGCAGGAGCCTGGATGGACCCAGATGTTAAGCCTGATACTGGGACTCCAATAATATGGACAACCGATTCCCTTAAATTTGTCTTTGACCAAAAGGGAAAGAGTTCCTCAAGCCCATCCTCTTCAGTTTCAGATGAGACACCGTTTATCAATCTGGGGTCCATTCTTCTGGATGGAGAACATATATTAGAACCATCCTTAATTGAAGCCTCAAAACATGAGGAAGATACTATTAAATATGATAATTCTGATGGAGGAATAGTAGGTTGGCATAGTGGTGAAGGCGATGGTTCTATGTATTGGGGTGTTAGATTTACACCTAGTCAAGAATGTAATGTGGTAGCAGGGCTCCACGGGATATATACAGAGTCATCCATAGAGCAGAAACTTATTCTCCGAGACGATAATGGTGGAAATCCGGGGACAACGATAGAGGAGGTTACTTATAACACTGTAGCTGATACTTTTATGCATTGGGCTCGTCAGGACCTTCCCACTCCTCCGCACCGTGATGCCAATGATTTCTGGTTAGTCTATTATGGAAAAACAAGCAATATCTCTCCCAAAGCTTTAGTTGTTTGTGATAGGGAGGAAGGTCAAAAGAGCTACATCAGCCTGAATGGAAGTAACTGGCAAAAGAACACCGCTAATCTCTTGATAAGAGCTGTTGTAACTTATGGAGCGGGATATGCTGGATTAGGGACAATATGGGTCAAAAATGCGGGAGCTGGAAAGCTTACAGTGACTGATGCACATTCAGGTCAAGGCTCCAGTTGGATTGTGTCCATAACCCCTAAGAACTTCAATGTATACAAGAATGACTCTATTGGTATAGAAATAGGTGTAGATACTTCAGGACTTCAGAAAGATGTTCTTTATACGGATGAGATTGTCGTGACATCTAATTCTAATAAAGTCACAACAGAAACCAGAGTTCCTGTAACGCTCATTATTAATAGTCACGGTGTAGCTGAAAAGCCTGTATCTGCATTAGCGATGTTTAAACTCTCTCCTAATCCATTTAGAGATAAAGTCAGTATATCTTACTTTGTGCCAGGGAAAACGAATGTGAAACTTGTTGTCCGTGATATTGCCGGCAGAGAAGTTGCAAAGATAGTTGATAGAGTTGAGAACACCGGGATTAAGAAAATAGAATGGGATACAAAAAATATTCCAGCCGGAATTTACTTCTGTCGTCTTACGATTGAGAACTCCGAAACTACAAGAAAGGTCTTGCTGGTAAAGTAACTACCAAAAAGATGCAATGTAGGGAGAAAGTTTTAGACTTATCTCCCTACCTTTTGACAGAAGAACCAAAACATCTTGTGGAAATGAAAAATGCCTAAAATTCCAAAATACCTAAAAACAGATTTAGGTGTTTAGGAATTTAGGATTTTAATTAGGGAGGTGTGTTATGAAAAGGTGGTTGTTTGTATTGATAGGAGCGATAATATCGCTCGGATATGTGGGTAGTGCGGAAGCTGATAAGGTTTTCCTGAAGGCTCTACAAGACTCGCTTCATAAATTGGGTGATCCCTGGATTGCTGGTGAAACGGAGATTTCCAAACTCTCTATTGAGGAAAAGCAAAGAATGTGTGGGTGTCTTCCATCGCTTGAATCTGTAGGGAGAGAAGTTCCTGACTTAGAGACGGTGAAGAGGCCACCATTAAAAAACCTACCACCTGCAGAGATGGATTGGCGAGATTATAATGGAGGAAACTGGATGACAAGCGTTAAATATCAATGTGATTGCGGAGCTTGCTGGGCTTTTGCATGGGTCAGTGCCCAAGAAGCACGAATGAAGATTTGGAGGCAAAACCCCCATTGGGATGTAGATCTTTCAGAACAATTTGTCATCTCCTGTAACCCAGCGGGCTGGGGTTGTAGTGGAGGAAAGTTGGAACTGGGAGATTGGATAAAGTTAGATGGAATCCCAGACCATGCTTGTTATCCCTATGTTGATTCACTCAGGTCTGCTGGACGCTCTCCTTGCACTGGTAGATGTGGTGATTGGCAGGAAAGAGCGACCAAAGTTACGGATTGGGGAACCATTTCTTCAAGTGTAAGTGCGAGTGTTCTAAAGGATGAGATAATGCGTGGACCTGTAGGTATGATTGTGAATATGAAAGAGGATTTCTTTTATTATAAAGGAGGAGTGTACGAACCTATAATGGGAAAAAGTCTGGGCTTTCATGCAATCTGCGTTTGTGGATGGAACTCAAGTGGTGCATGGCTATGTAAAAATTCTTGGGACGGAATTGATCCTTACTTCTTGTGGAATACGAATTGGCAACCTATGAATGGAGCATGGATGGACCCGGATGTTAGTCCTGATACAGGAACTCCAATAATATGGACAACCAATTCCCTTAACTTTGTTTTTCACCAAGGAGGGAAGGGCTATCTAAACTCTTCCTCTTCAGTCTCAAACAAGACACCATCTTCTACCAATCTGGAGTCTATTCTTCTTGAAGGAGAACATATATTAGAACCCTCTTTAACAAAAGCAGACGAGGATACTATTCAATATGATAATGAGAGTGAAGGCATACAGGGTATACGTTGGCCGGAGAATAATGGCTGGGTGTATTGGGGTGTTAAATTTACACCTCCCCACCAATGTAATGTGGTAGCAGCACTTCACGCGGTATATACGGCGACATCCAGAGAGCAAAAACTTATTGTGCGAGATGACGCTGGTGGAACTCCGGGAGAGGAGAAAGAGACGGTTACTTACAACACTGAAGCCACTATGGGTGTGTCGTGGACCCGCCAGAATCTTGCCACTCCTTATAATGATTTCAATGACTTCTGGTTAACTTATTATGGACAAACATCTAATAGCCCTCTATCTTTGATAGTTCAGGACAAGACAGGGGGAGAAAGAAGCTATTGGAGTGGTGATGGAAATAATTGGGACCAAATGAGTATGCACTCAACTGCATCTTACCACGCTGATTTCAAGATAAGGGCTGTTGTAACTTATGAGGGAGGATATGCTGGCTCAGATACAATATGGGTTAAGAATACGGGAGCCGGAAAGCTTACAGTGAGTGATGCACATTCTGCTCAAGGTTCAAGTTGGATTGTGGACATATCCCCAAAAAGCTTCAATATATATTCTGGTGACTCTGCTGGTATAGGAATAGGTGTAGATACTTCTGGGCTTCAGAAAGATGTTCTTCATCAGGACGAAATTGTTATAACATCTAATTCTGGGAAAACAGAAAGCAGAGTTCCTGTGACACTCATTGTTAAGACGGGTGGTGTAACTGAAGAGACTGCATTTGAATTAGCAACATTTAAACTCTCTCCTAATCCATTTAGAGATAAAGTTGACATATCTTACTTTGTGCCAGAGAAAGCAAATGTGAAACTTGTTGTCCATGATATTGCTGGCAGAGAAGTTGCAAAGATAGTTGACAGACTTGAGAATACAGGAATCAAGAAAATAGACTGGGATACAAAGGATGTTCCCTCCGGAGTTTACTTCTGTCGCCTTGCAATCGGAGACTCTGAGACTACAAGAAAAGTGCTGTTGATGAGATAACGCACACAAAGAGGCACGGTTTCAAATCATGTAAAAAGGGGGAAATGTAGGGGCAGTCTGCCTTAGGCAAATGCCCCTATTCTTTCTTGACAACTTGAGAAAAGGTATTGCAAAAAGAAAAAAGGAGGTAGAATTATGAAAAAGCTATGTTTAACAATAATATCCGCGATAGTGTTGCTGGGATGGGTGCAAACTACGCAAAGTCTTGTGGCAAGTGAAGCGAAGCCATTAGATGAAGTTTCTATGTATTCCGGGGGCTGGAGAATGCTAACGGCTGAGGAACGCGCTGACCCTAAAATGAAAGCCCATGATATGAGTGGAAAGTTGCCCAAACTAAAAACGCCACCCCCTTCGGACTGGGACTGGCGAAGTCATAATGGACACAATTGGATAACAAGTGCTAAAGACCAATATGGCGTCGGAGACTGTAATTGTTGTTGGGCTTTTGCAACAGTTGGTATGCTTGAGGCACGATATAAAATCGCTAATAATCTGCCTGACGACCTAAACAATCCCGACCTTTCAGAACAAGTCCTGATATCCTGTGAGACACGCAATAATGGATGCAGTGGAGGAACTATGGAGTATGCAGTGGAATTCCTGGTAACAACAGGAATCCCGGATGAAGCTTGTTACCCATATAAGGCAAAGGATTACACCAATGGGGCGCCATGTGAGGATAGATGCCCTGATTGGGAGTCAAGAGTGGTGAAAGGCGTAGATTACAACTGGTCATACGATTCGTTAGACTACAAAGCTCGGGTAATGGAGGGACCCGTGGCCGCTGGTGGAGCCCTGGTGAAGGACCATACAATGCTTTTAGACCATGCAATGCTTTTATGTGGATGGAATTCTTCTGGTGAGTGGCTATATAAAAATTCATGGGGTTCCAATGAGTCTTATATGTGGCTCCCCTATGCCCCTCGTATGATAAGTTGGGTAACAGTAAAGTCTGATACTGGGACTCCAATAATACGGACAATAGATTCCCTTAACTTTGTTTTCCAGCAAAGCAAAGAAATTCACCCAGATATAAACTCAATTATTTCTTCAGGGGAAGTCATTTTAAGCCCTAAAGCTGATGAAGACACTATTAAATATGATGATGGTGCTCCAGTGCCATGGTTGCAGGGCACGGGAGATTGGGGCGTAAGATTTACACCTTCTCAAAAATGTAATGTTATAGCAGGGCTTGTTATGAGAAAAACAGCGCAAGTTGAGAACGATGAACTCGCTATTCGGGATGATGCAGGTGGAGTCCCAGGCACACCGATAGAAAAAGTTCCTTATGCCACTCAGGCTGGTGCTCCAAAGTGGTATCGACAGAACCTCTCTACACCTTATCAAGACGATAATGATTTCTTTTTAACCTATAAGTGTAGGACAAGTTCAGCAGCTCCTAAGTGTTTTATAGGTGGTGACGCTACTGGAGGGAATAGGAGTTTTATCTCTTTTGATGGAGGATATGCATGGGAGAATATGACACCATATTTTTCTTCTGACCTTATGATAAGAGCTATCGTAACTTATGGAGGAGGATATACCGCATCAGGGATAATATGGGTTAAGAATGTGGGAGCTGGAAAGCTCACAGTGACTGATGCACATTCTGCTCAAGGTTCAAGTTGGATTGTAGGCATATCCCCCAAAAGCTTCAGTGTATATTACGATGACTCTGCTGGCATAGAAATAGGCGTAGATACTTCTGGGCTTCAGAAAAATGTTCTTTATACGGATGAGATTGTTATAACATCTAATTCAGGGAAAAGCGAGACGAGGGTTCCTGTGACACTCATTGTTAAGACGGGTGGTGTAGCTGAAGAGAAAGAATCTATGTCGGCAACATTTAAACTCTCTCCTAATCCATTTAGAGATAAAGTCGGTATATCTTACTTTGTGCCAGAGAAAGCAAATGTGAAACTTGTTGTTTGTGATATTGCTGGCAGAGAAGTCGCAAAGATAGTTGATAGAGTTGAGAACACCGGGATTAAGAAAATAGAATGGGATACAAAGAATATTCCAGCCGGAGTTTACTTCTGTCGTCTTACGATTGAGAACTCCGAAACTATTCGAAGAATCCTGTGGACAAGAAAGGTCTTGCTGGTGAAGTAATTAC
>JAUWHX010000058.1 GCA_030605695.1 bacterium
ATCACTCTTTCAAAACTTTCTAAAGGGAATTTTGAATCAACGGTCACGAGTCTATCACCAAGCTTGATTACTGCGTCAACTCTTGTGTTGTTTTTAAACATATATTGAGTTGTAAAGTGCTCTGCTGGTAAAATCTGAGAAAGAAGGTTCTCTAAAAAGAACTCTCCAAGCTCTCCCCTGAATTTTGGTGGTTTAAGTAATTCTTGAAGTCCAACAATATCTTTTTGAGCTTCAATAATTTGTTTAGTGCTTTCAGAAAGCACACCTAATTTCTCGGATACCCCAGAAATTGTGGTAGCGGCTTTATCCAATCTGTTACCAATATTACCAGAAATGTTTTGAAATTGCTGTGTCATTCCCTGAAGTTGCTGATTTGTTTGAGTAGTGAGTTGCCCAATTTGTTGTTGCATTAAGTCAAGTGATTGGTTATTTTTTAAGCCCTTGATAGCGTTTTGAGTGCGACTCATAAAAATTAGAAATATAATGATAACTGCTGCTAATGCCCCAATAATTATAACTTCTATCATTATCCCCTCTCTATAAATTTCTGTTCCTTGTTGCTTATACCATAAAGTTGATAAACTATTTTGTCTATTTGGTTCTGGGTGTTTCTTATTTTCTTGAGTAATGAAGTAACCTCTTTTATAATTTCTTTTTTCTTATTTTCATATACTAATAAATCCTTGGGTATAAGTATTTCCTTGATTTCATCCATAGAGTTGCCGATATAATTAACAAGTATTTCTTTCAGATACTTAACAAATGGAAATCCTGCAATTATACTTGCTTGTTTCCTCCCTTTGCCTTTTAGTTCTAAAGAATATAATTGTTCCTTATCTGGCTTTTTAAAAAGAGGGGCAGATTCTGCTATCTTGCCAATTTTAGATAAATAAAAGTCTTTTAATTCTTTTGGCTCAATCCTTATATCTGGATGTGTACGCAAAATCCTTTGCTCTTTAGACGGCAAACTTTTAGTTATCTGATAAGCATCAGACAATGTAGGGATTTGATTTATCAAATCCAAATTTGCATATTTCGTAAGCCGTATTTTAGGGAAAAATTTATTATACTCTGCCAACTTCTTTTTTGATGTGATAATACTATCAACTTTCTTAACTATCTCATTATGTATCTTTACCTCTTTAGAATTATCAAAATCTATGCGACGAATGGGAATAATTTCCAAAGAATTTTTTATATATTCTCTATTTTCCCCCAAAGCTTTGAAATTTGTCCTACAGAAAAAAGTGAGAGTATTGCTGTTCAGAAGAGCGAAAATATAATTTAATGATTCATTCATCTCATCCTTTTTGTCGATAAAGAACATGCCAGATAGACCATAGTAACCATCAGTATCAAGGATAAAATTATTAAGAGGTGAACGCGATGGGGTAATTATCTTGGGAAGTTCAAATCTTATATTTGGTCTTGGCCAAGCTAATGCATACCATTTCCTATTTGGATTTCTTTTAAACTCAGCTCTACTTTCAAGAATCGGTTTATAATTAGATAAATGGCTTATTAAATTAGGATATTCTGTTGGCTTATCACTATCTGTCAAGTAAATCAAATATCTGGCTGTTTCTGATGGGTCTATAATACGGTTCCCTATATCTGAGGCACCTATAAGTTTTTTTATCCTATCTTGCTCTTTAACAGTCAGATTTGGCTTTAGACTTTGATATTCTTCTTCCGAGATTACAAAGATACTACCTCCTACTTTCGCTAATGCGTTGGAAGACAGTAATCTTACTTTGCTTTTGGTAATAATATTGGCAGCAGTATCTATACCCGTATCTATCTCACATAAGATCCCCAGCGGAGAAATTTCAGACCTGTTAAATTCTACATTCACATCTTTGTACCTGATTTCCCTCCATGCCCCCTCGGTTAAGTCAACCTGTTTTACAGCACTTGAGAAAACATCAATATATTCATCAGAGTATTCTTTTTTATCTATATATTTCTCTATATGTTCAATAAGTGGAGCAAGACGCGGTTTGTCAAGAACCGAGGGAACTTGCTTTTTAACTTTTACAATCTTGGGTTGAAGGTGTTTCTTTTTTTCTATATTTACTTTAATTTCCTTGTTATCACTTCTCTTTTCTGAAAGATAGCTTGAGCATTTTTCTAAAATAAATACCATATTATGCTGACCGGGAGCACTCTCAAAAATCTTCGTCTCCCCAAAATCAATAATCTCTTTGATTAATGCATTCTCCAAAATATATTTCCGCAATTTGCTTGCCCCGTCTGCTGTGAGCCAATAGGATGTAGTAATAAAACCAAGTTCACCGCCTTCCTTTAATTTCTTGAGTCCTAAGATAATGAAGAAATAGAGGTAATCCATTTTGCCCTGATGGTATTGCTTCCAGTAAGGGAATTTTAACAATGTAGATTGGAAAAGTTCTTTATGCCCTTTCTCACCAACATAAGGAGGGTTACCACATACATAGTCAAATTCATGACAGGCGATGAGTTTCTCATAAGTTACTCTCTTATATTGGTCCAAGGGTACTAAAATTGGTACTCCTGGATTTTTATTTGTGTTCATAAAATTATCATGCTGTGAATATTCTAAACCAAGTGAATCCCAGGGTATAGTATAGAGAGCAAAGTGCATACGATGAAGATGCTTATGCACACTCAACATTTTCTTAATAACTGGAGTTAGCTGAATCAATAAATTTATTTCAGTTATATAATGGGCAAATATACTAAGTTCACTTCCCCAAAGTCCATAAATCATTGCAAGAAAGATGTCATTGAGGTCATCAAAGTCTTTGTCATTATAATGTGCAGATTCTTGTATTCTGCGGGCGGCTTCAACTAAAAAGCCACCTGACCCTGTGACCGGATCAAAAATTAACTTCGGTTTTCGCTTGCCGTTCTCGTATCTAAAAAACGCCTCATCACTTGTAAAGCCCACTCTATCCCATATAAGCTTGATTATCTCTCGTGGAGTATAGTATTGCCCTTTATTTTTACGGTCCACCCTATCTACATACTCTTCATAAATAGCTCCAAGCACATCTGTGTCCAGTTTGCCAAGATTATACTGTGAAAACTCATATAGCACATCAATTACTGTGTTCTCTGAAGGATTATACCAGGAGTAATTATTATTAGAATTATAAAGCCAACTATATTTATCCTCCGCAATATGAAATGCCCATTTAAGTACTCGTTCAATCTGGCGATTTAAATTCTCATATAGTTTGGCAAATCCACCATCGTATAATGATTGGTCAATAAATCCTATATCCTCCCACATTCTAACTAACAGGATGCGGGTCATCGCAAAATAAGCAACTCTGGAAAAGTATATTTCAAACGCCCGTGACTCTAAAGTTCCCAGCTTTGACTTAGTAAACTCTTCCCACAAATTAGTATCAATCGGATGAGGAATTCTCTTTTTATCAAGTTCACAAGCAATAGCTTCAAATTCTACACTGGTATTCACACGTGTTTGAGGGTCAAACTGCAAAATTTCACAAAGTTCCTCTTTATGTAATTGAGCATCTTCTACCAAGAGTTTCGTGACTTTGCGGATAGTATTAATAAGTTCATCAGAGTCAAGTTCTTCTTTGCCAGTCCATGGACTTGCTGATTTAATTAATTCTATCTTCTTTGTAAAATCTACTTTCTGAAACCTGAATTTCTTAGCAAAAGCCAAGAACTGCTTGGTGTTTGGGAAATCAAGTATTTGCTTGGGATGATTCTTATAGTTCTTATACAATCGTAAAAAGCTAAATGAGTAATCCTGAACTATATTTTGGTTAGCAAACGCAGAGACATTTTCAAAAGTCAGAAGGTCTCGCATATTTGTGATTACTCCCCATTTCACGGGTAGCTTTATATATCCAGAGATTTGGGAATAATGAGATAAGAGGTCCCGAGAATCAGTCCCCTTTATTTCAAATACAAATGGATGGAGTCTACGGTCTCGGGGAATGAAATCGGGTATCTTGCCTGTTTTTTCTGGGTGTTCAGAAATATACTCATCTTTAGGGAACCTCAAAACCGTTTCAAAAAAGTCAACCCAAAGTTTTGGTTTAATCAGTTCATCCTCATCAGAGAAACCCTTACGAGAGAAATAAGATTCATAGTCATCAAATCCCCCTTTGGAGATTTCCTTGTAAAGTTTTGCATAACGGTCAAGAAGGTTGATTGTAGAAATTATTAACTTTTTCTCGTTCATACTAATATTTTATTAAAGAGAACACTTCGTAATTCTTTAACTTCTCTATGCCCTTCAATCCTGCAAGCTCTATCAGTAAAGCCACGCCTATTATCTTGCCTCCTAATCTTTCTGCAAGTTTGCAAGTAGCAAGTGCTGTTCCACCAGTTGCTAATAAATCATCAAACACTAAAATCCGTTCTCCTTCGACAATTGCATCTTGATGTATCTCTAAAGCATCGGTTCCATACTCAAGTTCATATTCTTCACAAAAAGTTTGGGCTGGCAGTTTCCCGGGTTTACGAACAGGAATAAGTCCACTTCCTAATCTATAAGCAAGAGCACCACCAAAAATATAACCTCTCGCCTCAGTTGAAACAACTTTGTCTATTTTTATATCCTTATAGTGCTCACAAATTGCATCTATTACAGACTTAAATGCATTTGCGTCTTTTATAAGAGTAGTAATATCCCTGAATAAAATCCCCTTTTTCGGAAAATCAGGAATACCACGAATAAACTTTTTTAATTCCATATCTCCCACAATTACCTCCTACACTAAATTATTTTACATTCTTCACCATTTGCGTCAAAAATCTTCTTGAATATCTCATCGGATGAGATTTCTCCTTTCTTGAAAGCACAAAATGCATTGAAAAGTTCAATTGTTGTTAAGAGACAAAATGGATTGCCGGGTCGTGCCTTTTCGGCATGCTTTTTAACATCATCGGGAAAAGGATTCTCCCTGTCTTTGAGAGAGTTGTCTCCATAGTGATTTATAACCAGTATGCCCTTACATTCTTCATCATTTGCAATGCAATTTCCAACCCAATCATCTAATTGACGAGTATGTTTCCTGCTTGCACTTTTATTACTCTTTTTAATTTCCAAAACACCTTTGCCAAATTTTGTCTCTATCCAACCATCTTCTTTGTTCTTCTCTTTGGGCTCAATAACAGTGGCTCCGAGCTCACGAAAAGTTTCTCGGACTATGTGTTCTAGTTCTCCACCTTCAGTATAAAGCAACTTTCTGAATTTCGTAATGTCCCGTAATTCTCGCTTTGCCTTTTCTATTTTATTCTTTTCTTCCTTTATTCTTTCTATCCCTTTCGAGACTCTCCCTTCAATTTCACTCTCACCAGGAACTTTCATATCTTTTACCCAATCTGGTTCAGTTGCTTCAGAAATTCTTATATCAAAGAAGTCCTCCAAGAGTATGTCTATGGCGGACTTAGATGAAATCTCAGTAGGAGAAGGCAGAAAACAAAAAGCCCCATTCATCCCTTTTGTCCGACTTTTAATCAAAATCCCTAATGCTTTTCTGTATCGATTTTGTGCTAACGCAATTGTCCCTGGAGTGGGGGATGTTGGGTTCATTGTGAATTGCCAATTTTTTACATTATTAAAATATCTTTGAAACCTTGGGGAGACATTTTCTACAGTATCGCCTCCTTCTTTTACGAAGTCTATTTTAAAAGGATTCCAGCAATAATTATCAATACCTGACTTTGTTGCTTTTATAGGCGGCGTAGCGATAACAAAGACTTTGCCATCGGAGTTAAACAATTCAAGAAAATAATCTGACATAAAGTGAGAAGGTATGCCAACAATTTCCTCCAGAGTGTCTTGGCTAAGAGTAGTCATATCAATAATTACTACATCTTGGTCAGCAACATTAGGAATTTTCTCTATTTCTGTCCAATTATAGCACTTCACTTCTCGTGGATGTCCTTTGGAGCCTACAACTAAAATTTTGGGTGTTCTTTTGTTTTGATTCTGCATTTCCGTCATAATTTAAAACTTTATATTAAACTCCTCAAATTCCCCTTTATATTCTTGCCAGTCAATTTGGACAGCAGTAACACTTGCAGATGATGGACCTATTCTTAGTTCTTTTATAAAATCTAATATAAGTCCTTTTTCACCTTCACATACAACTTCAACCCTTCCATCAAATAAGTTTTTCACCCATCCTGTAAGTCCAAATGATTTTGCTTTTGTCTGCGTAAACTGACGATAATAAACTCCTTGAACCACTCCTGACGCAAATATATGAGCCCTTGCTAACACTATTATATTATTTCTCTCTGAGACCTGCTTGCTTGCTCGTTTGATAGCTTAACAGCTAATTCTACTGCTTCTTTTGGAGTACTAACCATTTTTATAGGCAAATCTACTTCCCACGTTCTTAATCCTACGATTGGGACACCTAAATTGCTGGCAATCGCAAGCTCCGATAGAGTTCCATGACTACCATCTATTGCAATTATCGAGTCTGATGACCGAACAAGAATTACATTTCTTGCAACTCCCATTCCAGTCACAATCGGTATATCTACCCAATGATTAGCTTCACTCTTTAATTTCCCGGGTAATACTCCTATAGTAAGCCCTTTTTTGTTTTTAGCTCCTTTGCAAGCGGCTTCCATTACTCCTGACAATCCTCCACATATAAGCATATTCCCGCTTGCTGCTATTCTTTCTCCTACTTCAACTGCCAGATTATAAATTTCTGGAGAGCAATGTGACCCACCTATAACCCCAATAATTTTAGTCATTTATATTCTGTGGTAAGAACAATTTCTGAAACATCGGGGGAACGGGATTCGAACCCGTGACCTCTTGGTCCCGAACCAAGCGCGCTACCAAGCTGCGCTACCCCCCGTTCACAAATTTAAAGAGCAAATAGAAATTCATAGAGATTAGTGGAAACTAAGTAGAAACTATTTGTGTCTCCACAAATTTCTATTAATTTCAATAAGTTTCTATTAATCTCTAATCTTTGCATTTTGATTTTTATTGTTCCCAACCATATGCCCCCAAAAGAGGGACAAACATACAATCAAAAAGCTGTTCCTTATGTGATTTCCCCTTAATCTTAGTTATTTTCGTGAGAGTCTGGACTGTTCTTCCACCAATCGGAATAACAAGTCTTCCATTTTCTCTCAGCTGCTCAAACAGTAGCTCTGGCATTTCAGGAGTTCCAGCTGTCACCAGTATCTCATCATAAGGAGCATTTCCTTGCCATCCTAAGCTCCCGTCATCTACTTCTATAAATATATTTTTATAACCTAATTCTTCAAGCAGTAATTTGGCTCTCTCGGCAAGCACATCTATCCACTCGATTGTAAACACCTCACTCACAATCTCAGCAAGTATAGCTGATTGATATCCTGAGCCAGTTCCTATTTCAAGCACCTTATCCTCAGGACCAAGCTCAAGCTCCGCTGTCATCGCCGCCACCATATACGGTTGAGAAATAGTTTGAGACTCACCTATTTGAAGAGGATAATCCTCATATGCCTCATCCTGTAAACGCTTTGGCACAAAAAGATGCCTTTCCACCTTAAGCATTGCTTGTATCACATTCTCATCATGAATGCCCCGACTTTTAACCTGCTCCTCTACCATTTGCCGACGCAGAAGTTCAAAATTTCCACGATTTGAGTGTCTCGATAGTTTCATAATAGGTTAAATCAGTCCGCAACGGAGTAATTGAGATGTATCTATTCTTGCATGCCCCAAAATCTGTCCCCGCCTCAATCAATTCCTTCCTATCTCCTCCAATTAAATATCCCAGTCTCTTTTTTTCCACAACATTCTCATACTCTCGCCTCCCAAGCTTTGTAATACGCACTCCTCTTGGAGAATTTGGGATGTTCACATTTAAAAACATATCCGTAAAAAACCCTTTGTTTTTTTCTACCTTTTCTATCAATTTTAACACAAACTTTCTTGCCGCACTGAAATCTGGATTTTCCTTCTCGTAGAAAGATAACGAAACACTCGGAATCCCAATAATAGCTCCCTCAATTGCCGCTCCCACTGTCCCAGAGTAAGTAACATCATCACCAAGATTCGGACCTGAATTTATTCCAGAAAGAAGAATGTCAGGCAAATTATCTAATAGACTGTAAACAGCTAAAATCACACAGTCTGTAGGAGTTCCGGAAACACTAATTATGTCCTTTTTTATCTTTTTCGCCTTCAAGGGACTTTTTAAAGTCAAAGAGTGAGAAGTTGCGTTTTGTGGCTTCGCTGGAGCAACAACTGTTACCTGATGTAAATCGGTCAACGCATCAAATAAAGTTTTTATACCGGGAGAATTAACTCCATCATCATTTGTAAGAAGTATTTTCATCTCCAAATACTTTTAAATGCTAATGTTATAAATCTTAATGTATCCAAAAATGGTCTTATTTTGCTATTTTCCTCTTGATATATGGTAGAAACTGGAACTTCACCTATTTTATAGCCCAATCTTGCTGCTTTTATTAAAATCTCTGACTCGGTCTGGAAATTGCAAGTTGTGAGAGAAATATTCTTTAAAACTTTCGTAGAGATTGCACGATACCCAGACTGTGTATCTTTTATTGTGCAGTGAGCAAGAAAGGAAACAACACAAGAAGTCGTAAGATTAGTAAAATATCTAATAATAGGCATATTCAAAAGCGAGCGTCTTCTTACACCAACTATTATATCTTCTCCTTTTTCCTCTATCCTTTTGATAAATTTTGAAACTTCTTCCGGATTATGTTGCCCATCTCCATCAAGCGTGATTAGATAATCATACCCTTGTTCTATTGCATACT
>JAUWHX010000015.1 GCA_030605695.1 bacterium
CTATGTCATCCCTGATTTCCAGAACCCTGCGGGAGTTACATTATCACTTGAGCGAAGAAAAAAACTAATTAAGATTGCAAAAAAGCACGACCTGTTAATATTAGAGGACACCCCATATCGTGAACTTCGTTACTGGAACAAGTCTATACCTCCTATATTTTTGCTTGCTCCAAGAGGTAAAGTGGTAGCACTCTTTACATTCAGCAAAATCTTCTGTCCAGGGATGAGACTCGGATACATACTTGGAAGCGAAGAAATCATAGACCGTCTTGTTATCGCAAAACAGTCAACTGACCTGTGTACCCCACCATTTACTCAAGGCATTCTTTGTGAAATGCTTAAAGGCGGAGTATTAGACGAGCATATTAAAAAATTGGTATCAGTCTATCGCGAAAAAAGAGAGTTTATGCTCAACGTACTCAACAAGTATATGCTACCTCTGAATTTGCCAGACCTTAAATGGACAAGACCTGATGGAGGGCTCTTTTTGTGGGTAACCTTGCCAGCATATATGGATACAGAACTTATGTTCCCGCGAGCACTTGAAAAGAAAATAGCTTATGTTAAGGGCTCTGCTTTTCATTACGATAACTCCGGCAAGAATACTATGAGATTGAATTTCTCTTATCCAACAATGGATGCAATAGATGAAGGTACTCGCAGGCTGAGCCAGGTTATAGCTGAAGAAATAAGAAAATAATATGTCCAAATTACGCTTTATACCTGTGAATTTGCTTACACGACTCGGCGTAATTGCTTCGTTTAATAAAATTACGAGAAACTTCCTCTTAAATCAAATAAACCAGAGGATATATCGCGATTTAATTCTCGCAAACCCAGATGACCGTCCCCTCAAAGTTCAGGAAGATAAATATGTTATGGGAAGAGCCCTTATTAGCTCTACCCGGAGTGCTTTTGAGCACGGACACATCTCAAAAAAAGCGGCTCGTGGTCTCCTATCTGTTTTTCTCGGAAATGTATTCTTCGGAGGATTTTACAAACGCAAGGATTTTATAGAGCGACACGGCTTTAAACCACCTATGTTTATTACTATATCCCCTGGAGGCGCCTGTAATTTGAAGTGCATTGGTTGTTATGCCGCATCCACTGAAAATCTGGGCAAACTTTCATTCTCTACCTTTGACCAAATAATTAAAGATGCAAAAGAATCCTGGGGTGCTAACTTCTTTGTAATATCGGGAGGTGAGCCATTGCTTTATAAAAGTGAAGGCAAAACGCTTCTTGATATAGCCCAACTTCATTCCGACTGTTTTTTCCTTATGTACACAAACGGCACTTTGATTGATGAGGAAATGGCTCAGAAACTTGCAGAACTCGGGAACATTACACCATCTATATCTGTTGAGGGATTTGAGCGAGAAACCGACGCCCGTCGTGGTAAGGGAGTATTTCAAAAAATACTTGTGGCTATGCAAAACTTACGCGATGCAGGAGTCCCATTTGGTATATCTATCACTGCTACCTGTGAAAATGCAGAACTAATCGGCTCTCAGGAATTTGCAGACTTCTTTTTCAAAAAACAAGGAGCAATATATGGATGGATTTTTCACTATATGCCAATCGGAAGGGAATTCACGCTTGAGCTACTCCCAACTCCTGAACAAAGAGTAGATTTGCTTCATAAGATATGGAAGTTAGTCCGTGAAGAAGAAATCTTCATCGCAGACTTCTGGAACTCTGGAACCGCATCTGATGGCTGTATATGTGCCGCAAGAGGTGGTGGATATTTCTATATTGATTGGAACGGAGATGTAATGCCCTGTGTTTTTGTCCCTTATTCACTGCATAATATTGTAGATGTATATAAAAACGGCGGTAACCTTGATACAGTGATAGCATCAAAACTCTTTGCCGACATCCGGGACTGGCAAGCTCGGTACGGATATGAGTTGCCAGCTGAAAATGTAGGTAATTGGTTATGTCCTTGTATTATTAGAGACCATCACGCTGAGTTATATAAAATAGTTGAATCAACTGGCGCTCATCCTGTAGGTGAAGAAGCAAAAGAGGCACTCCTTGACCAAACTTACCGCGAAGGCCTCATTAAATACGGCAAAGAAGTAGAATACCTCACTCACGACTACTGGCAAAAAGAATATTTAGCTAAGAATAATTAAAAGTATTACTTGCTAATCCTTATTTAAGTATTTCCATGTATAAAATAGGTTATCAGGCTCTTTTTGACTTAAAAGATGCTTTTGATGCTGTTGAATTTGGAATAGAAAAAGGATTTCAGTGTGTTGAGCTAAATCAGGCTAATCCAAGCTTTTTGCCAGAAAAATACTCTCCTATTCAAAGAAAAAGACTCAAAAACTACGAGTTCCCAATTCTTATTCATGCTCC
>JAUWHX010000018.1 GCA_030605695.1 bacterium
TACCCTTCCAGAAATTCCAGTGCATTACATATAAGTTACACATACAGAGTCCCTGAAGTCGTTTACAGACCTCTGGGAATCATTCGCACACCCGTGTAAATCATTCATACATTTGTGTAAGTCATTCACACACCCGTGTAAATCATTCACACATTCGTGTGAGTCGTTCCCGGACATCCGTGAGTCGTTGCAGGAACTCCTTTGGGTCAATGGGTTTTGGGTTAATCTCTTGGAACTACTGAGATGGAAAGGGCTCCGGAGATATGAGAGAGAGAACTCATTCTTATTCCTATATCTATATTTATTGGTTTTATCCCTACACCTATGCCACATCCGAACCAGACTCTTGAGTCAATAAAAGTCATTCCTCCTCTAAATACTACAATATGAGAGGGATATTTAATTTCAGGAGGTGAAAAATCAATATGAGTTAGGGAAGGAAATTCGATGCCTATAGAGAAAAGTTGAGGATAACCAACTTCCGAAGTAATCAATAGAAGTTTTCTTTTGAATGCACCACCTAACCTGAAAATAGGGTCAAGATGAGTTACAAATGGACCTTCAACCGTGCTTTCGTTCCATTGCAAGCTTGTTTCTGGGTCAAAGGTCTCAAGGTCTGTAGAATCAAGTGTGAAGTCTGCGTTGATTTTAGTAGCATTTTTATGCCAGGTCATAGCGGAGAAAAGATTTGTAACGGAAACCGAGAAATTATAACCTTCGGTGAGATGAATCATCCCAAAATCTGCGGCGATACCATAACCTCCTTGAGCCAATCTACTCGCTAAACCTCCTTCTCCGTATATCTCTGTTGTTGTATCACTTGTGAAAAAGGTAGTAGTCAAAGAGCCACGAGAATTATAGACATCAAGATATGAGATTCCGTGCAAGTATTTGATAGTGCCACCAATAGCGAAGCTTCCACTACGTTCTAACTTTCTTGCGAATGAGAGAGCCACGGCGAGTCCTGTTTCACTTTTTCCTTCTATATCTTCCAGAGAGTATGTTCTGTCAATCTCATTTCCCCAGAAGTAAAGGTCAGTTACATCTTTAGGGATGTTAAATTTATTGTTTGAGTATGCATAAGTTGCGACAGCAAAGTTCTTGAAAGAGAAAGAGAAAGCTTGAGCAGACCCCATAACATTTAATTTTTCACCATTGGCAAACATTTCTTTGTCATTATCGTTGAAATACTCCTTGTTATAGAGTTTCATATACTCGCTGGTGGTAAGATTTGAGTTGTATTCCACTCCCAGAGTAGCTATATTAAAAGAGAAATTAGGGGATATAGCGATATTAGCTGGGTTCCAAAAAACGGCATCGAATCCAGTTACTATTACAGAATAACTTCTCCCAAGTCCTTCAGCTCTGCCGCTAAAATAGGCAGAAGCATTCACAGAAAACAGAAGACAGAAGACAGAAAACAGAAGACAGAAAACTCCTGACATCTGACATCTAACATCTGACCTTTGGTTTCCTGACATTTAGTCTCCGACTTTTGTTTTAACACGTAATAGAGCTTTTACAATAAGTCTGTCTCTCGTGAAGATGCGAATGTGAGCGGGGAAGAATCTGACTTTAAGTTTAGCCCATAATTCATCGTGTTTAAGAAGCTCTTCTATCAATACATCAGTTAAAGTATCAGAAATTCCTTTTTTGAAGTCGATTACGAAAAGAGGAAGTCCGAGGTTGGTAGAGTCTGGGGTAAGGAAGATAGAGATATCACCATTTAAAGGAGTGGAATTTTGAATATAAGTAAGAAGTTTCGTTTCTAATATAGTAACTTGAGTTACTTCTTCTGGGACTTCAAATAAGATAAAAGTATCTGGTTCTATTAAAAGGGTATCGTTCAAATGGAAATCGATAGGAACCATAAGTCCGATTTCACCATAGACTCTGTCAGAAGATTCGACCTTGATAGGACCGGTGAGTGAGACTTGACCAGTAACATTAATAGAATCAGGAAAGAAATTCACGAAGTTAGTAATAGTATCACCGCCAATCTCCCTATAGTTCTCATTATGATTTAATTGTTCACTGATATGAAGAGCTCTTGAATCAGCACCTTTAATGCCTGTCATTACAAGGTTAACATTGGGAGAAGCCTCTACTTCATTTTGAACATCGAAGTAAAGCCAGACTGAGTCAAAAATAATTCCTGAGAGGTCAATGCCTTCGTAATCAATGGCTTGTCCTACTTCTGGAATATCTGAGGTAATGACGGTATCAATAAAGCCATCAAATTTTGAAAGAGCGAAATCACTGATTTTAAGCTCTATGAAAAAAGTATCCGATTCGTCTATTGTATCTACAATGGTGCCTCCACCAGTAGAAAGTATAGTGTTAAATTTAATAGAATCAGGGTCAAGTGGTTCAATGGTGTCACTTTGAATAATGAGGGAAGTATCAGTAGAACCTTCTAATATATGGCAAGAGAAGGGAAGGAAGGAACATTCATCGGAATGAATAAGCCAATCGAATTCAGAGCGGACTGGATTCTGGATACTAAGATTGAATACTCCTGAATCCACTACGGCAAGATTAATTCTATGAGGAGAGATAGCAAAAGGTAGGGAAATGTCAGTAGTGCAGGCAGGGAATTTGCCAATCATACTTCTGAGTCTGTCTAAAGTAAGCTTAATATCAATAGTTATATTATCTAAAGTGTCTATAGGGACAGAATATTTTTTGCGAGTCCATCCATCAACGGTAAGCGAACAGGAGTTTGAGAGATTATAGCCTGCGAGGTCACAAGTTCTTTCTCGCGATTGATTAGGCGGGATATATGGGAAATTTATCTCAAGAGTATCAATAGCGATAACGGTAAGGCGAAGAGAATCAATCTCAATAGGAAGTCCGTTGAATATTATGATTCTGAGTTCTCCAGAGTCAACAAGAACAGTTTGAAAATCTTCAATAAAAGTCAAAGTATCATAGAGGCAAAATGAAGTATCGGGTATAGAATCTACGCTTTCACCATGATGAGAGGCAAGCCAAGGCAAGAGCCTTCCAAGTATGAAAAAGACCGTATCTCTGTAGACTTTATTGATAGGAATATTCTTAAGAGTAAGGACAGTGTCTTCTACAAGAGAATCAAGTTTAAGAACATCACTGATGTAGATGGTATCAATTTCGTAGCCCTCACGGAAGAGAGAAAGTGAATCAGGAGAAAGGGTATCCTCAATAATATCTTTCACTAGGACATTTCTTGAGGCAAGAGGAAGGTTGAGAGTAGTGTCATGGGAAGGAGGGATAGGAGCATCTATACAACCGAGGAGAAAAAGTAAGAAAACTAAGTAGTATTTCTTCATTTTTTAATTCAGTAGCTTTAGAGTTAAAAACCTCTATAATTTATATACTTTGAGTTTTAACCTGTCAACTGATTTTTGAAATATTAAATTTATTACCTCAATATAAGAGCTTTCTTTACACTCTTAAACTTTTTTGTCTCAAATCTAAGGAAATAAACTCCGCTTGGGGCAGGGCTTCCAAAATTATCTGCACCATTCCAACTCAGAGTATAATAACCAGCAGGCAAATGTTTATCCATTAGAGTTCTAACAAGAATTCCTGAAATATCATACACTTTTAATGATACAGGGGCCTGTGTTGGTAGAGCAAATTTAATAAAAACTTTGCCATATCCGGGGTTAGGAAAAACAGTTAGACCTTCAAATTCGCAAGGAATAAGTTTTTTCTCTTGTATACCCTGTCCCAGTATAGTTAAAGGGAAGTCACGGGATTCTGTAGCAATCGAGTTCCAGTTAGAATCCGAAAGAGAAGTGTTAGTAAAGCTAAGGTGAGTAAGGCAAGAATCTACATCAGGATGAACTTTAAATATCAGTTTATAGGGAACTATTGCATTAGGGTTCTGGATAACCCATCCAGAGTCGGTTCCAGCCATAATTTTCTTCATTCGTGAGTACTGGATCACTCCATCATTTGTCATATCAGACAAGGATTCATATAGTTCTTCATAAGATATATTATCCTCATAGTCAATTAGGGATAAGACAGTGGTATCATATGCAAGGAAATTGCCAACAGCATAAGAAAGAAAAGGATATTCTGCGTCGGTAAGCGAAACTACGAGCTCAAGAGTAAGAGTAGAATCTGCATAATACCCTGATTGTCCGGAATCTGGCCAGGTTCTAATGTAAAATGTGGCGCAGGGGAGTTGCGAGTTGTGAGTTGTGAGTTGCGGGTTAGTTTTTTGATGTTCAGGCAGGTAATCTTCTCTTGCCCAATTTTGTGCAAGGATACTATAATCCGAGATAAAAACTACACCATCGTCATCTATATCTCCTATGGAATCATTGGTTGACCAGTTTTGAGCAAGCTTGCAATAGTCTGAGATAAATACTACGCCATCTTGGTCAAGGTCACCTCCTCTTAAGGAATATAATCCATCTGATTCAAACCACATAGGGTCAGCTCCCTCAGCCACTCCAGCAACCGTAAAATCAATATCAGCAAGTTTGCCTATCTCAAAATGGCAGGGGGATGCAGTAATAACTGCAAGGTGATTAAGTTTTTTCACAACTAAATAATAGTATCCCGATGCGAGATCTTCGCACTTATATTTTTGTTTGCGTCCTGTGGAATCAAGTAACATATTGGGGAAAAAGTGAATCGTATTTTGCGGTTCCAGATTATCTCTCAACTCTACTCTTGCGCCGGTAACTGAAGTCGTGTGGTTTGAGGGGTTATAATAACCTTGCATAATAGCTCTGAGTGAAAGCCTTATTTCTATAGCTATATTAAATTGAAAGAGATGAGTTTGATACCCACTATGATTATTTACTCCATCCACTGCTTCTACTCTCCAATAGTAAAGGCCTTCTTCTAATCCTCCGTAAACTGTGTAAGTTGTATCTGTAAGGTCGGAAACCGACAGTCCGGGTTGAGTGAATGTGCTGTCAATAGAGCACTGCAAAGTATATTTAACTACTGAGGAAACCGAATCTATTGCCTTTCCCCAGATAAAAGTGGGTATAGAAAAGTCTAAAACTGATGAGTCGGAAGGAGAAATAAGGACTGGTATGCTTGGAGGTTTGGTATCTATAGTGAACATAAAAGGATGTGTCTGATAACCACTACAATTCTCTGCAAGGTCACAAGCTTTTACTCTAAAAAAATAAGTTTCATCAGAAAGAGGAATTCCCGAAGAAAAGCTTGTTCCCGTTAGATTGCTTGTATCTACAACCAGGATTGTGAACGCTGAATCAAGAGCACATTGAAATGTATACCTCACTGGTGCGCTAAATTTTGTTACAGCACTCCACTTAAATGTAGGCATTGAATCAGGGGTACAGGACAAATTCTCAGGGGAAAAGAGCACAGGAATCCCAGGAACTCTTGCATCAATTTCAAATCTAAAAGGGTGTAACTGGAATGAACTATAGTTCCCGGCATAATCTTTTGCCCTGACTTTCCAGAAAATTATAGTGTCAGCAATAGGAGAAATAACTGTATAAAAAGTATCATTTCTGTTTACTTCCAGTATAACGTGTATAAAATCAGAGTCAATTGCAGCAATTACAGTATAAACTACAGACTCGGTAGATGAACTCCAGATAAGAGTTGGAGTGTTATCGTTAATCTGTGTGCTGTCTCCCGGTAAAATGAGCGAGGGAGTACCGGGCTTGGTTGTGTCTGTCGTGAATGTAAGATATCCTTGAAACCCACTGCAATTTCCTGCGAGGTCGCATGCCTCCACTCTGAAGTAATGAGTAGTATCAGAGAGCGAATCCACCAGAGTGAAGCTTGTCCCAGATAAATTAGATGTGTCTATTACTATATTTGCAAAATCTGAGTCCAATGCACATTGAAGTCTATAAGAAATAGGTGCTCCCTTTCCTTTTGTTACTCCACCCCAAATAAATGTGGGAGTTAAATCATTTATATAGTTTCTTGGATAAGAAAGTTGAGGAACAGAAGGTTTCTTAGAATCAATTAAAAACCTAAAAGGATGTAACTGATACCCACTACTCTCCGCACTAAAATTGATAGCTTCTACTCTCCAATAAAATGCAGTGTCTGCCAGAGGAGCCGGAGTTGTATGAAAGGTATCACTTAAACCAGAAACCTCCATTACTCCAGACCCAAAACTTGAATCTGCCGTATACTGCAGAGTATAAGTAACAGGCACGCCAACTGTACTCCAAATAAGTGTAGGAGTGTTATCAGCAATCCAACTGGAGTCCCCCGGAGAAATGAGTGTAGGCACAGGAGGCGGGAGCAGGGTTCCCATCACAGGCATTGTAGGGATTGCTCCTACGATGAAAACTAAAAATAAATATCTTTTTATCATTCTCCTCCCATAAACTGCTTGTACCGGAGGTGAAGTTTTCTCCAAAATACATTACCGCATCAGAACTATCTTTTTAGTATTTCTGAATCTCTCTGTTTCAAATTTTGCAAAGTAAATTCCGGAACGAACTTTTTTCTCACGGTCGTCTTTACTATCCCAACTTGCTGAATACCAACCAGGCTCTTGAAATTCATCTGTCAATGTCCTGACCAATTTGCCTGCTATATCATAAATTTTGAGACTCGTGTTAGCAGATTTCCGAACAACATATTTCATTATTACTGTTCCAGTAGCTGGGTTTGGAAAACTTGGCGAGAGCATAAACATCTCTTTGAGCACCTCTTCATCCTGTTCTTTTGTTCCATACTCAATAATATAAAAGCTCGTATCCATACCAGTAGTAGAAATAGAATTCCTATTAGAGTCAGAAATAGTGGTGTTGCTGAAAACTATCTGAGTCGTATCTTCCAGAACCTCTTCCTTTGCTATAAATATAAGTCTATATATTACTTTACCCAGAGAATCAATCACTACCCAACCTGTGTCGCTTCCTCCCATTATTTTCTTCATTCGTGAGTATTGAATTTCCCCATCACCTGTCATATCTGTAAAGTTCTCATAAAGCTCTGCTTCAGTTATGGAATCTTCATAATCTACTAACGAAAAAACAGTAGTATCGTAACTCAAGAAATTTCCTATTCCATAGGAATAAAATGGATAATCAGCACCAGATACGGAAACCACTACATCCACTCGCAAAGTATCTCCACTACCATATTCAAAATCAGTAGAATCTGGAGAAGGTCTCAGATAAAATACTCCTTGAGGTTCCATCTTTCCCACTGTGTTTCCTGCCAAAATGCAGGTTCCCAAACTAAAGGTCAAAAAAATGGCAAGTTTCCTCATTATTCCTCCTTGATATTATACTAATGTATTGAAAATTCTTATTTGTCAAGTAAAATGTTTGAGTCAGGGAATACAAGATATATTCAGTGAGGATAGTTCATTCGTCAGCTGACGGATTGTTTCTACTTTTTTGAGCAATTAGGAATATGGTTTCGGGTAATAAGTCTTCGGAGAGCATTTTTTTGAATTCTGGTTGTAGTTTAGGTTTTATATTTTCTATCATAGGGAGAGTAGAAGAGAGAATAATTTTTATCCTGTAGTTATAATTTAATTCCTCCATTTTGTGTTTATAGTAGTCAAGTCGCATTCTATTTGGTTTTCCGCTATGCTCTGTCATAAGTTTCCAAATCTTTTCAGGAATAGCGAGAAAGGTAAGTGGGTGCAAACCTACGCTGGTAAATATTCCGTGGTCTCTCAAGTCAATATTATGAATCATATATCCACCTGGACGCAAGAGTTTATCCATAGTATTAAAGGTAGCATCAAGGTTAGGGATATGCTCTAATACAGCCCTTGAGATAATCATATCAAAGGATGCAGGTAGAAAGATTTCAATCGCTTGCTCAATTCCTTTGCCATACAGGTATTCAAATTTATTGCCAATAAACTCAAATTCTCTTGTGTGATTATTGAGCTTAATAATACTGTCAAAGCTTCTTTTTTCCTCCTGCGACAACTCATCTCGTATTGCCTTGTATATTTGATACTGTTGAAGTTCATCACGGTCAGAGTAAAATTTATCTAAACAAGTTACTTTATTTGCACCTGCGATAAGAAACTTTAGAGCTACACCGAAATTATCACCGGGTCCAAGTTCAAGGATTCTCTTACCCTTAATATCCTTGACGGAAAGTTCAGCAAACGAGAGATAGTCTTGAAATACCTGATTTATGTATTTCAGGCTATCTGAGACGGAACTAAATCTGGAGTGAGTTGACCCGGTTGTAGTTTTGAAATAGCCGAGCTTGCAGAGTGTTTTTGTCTTATAATTACCAAGGATGTGGTATATTATTTTTGCCCATATTAAAAAATGCTTGCTAAATCCAGAAACTTTCATTATAATTACTGTAAGGCAGAAAGTTCTGATTGTAAAGAAAAAATGGATTCCATGATTCTCGTAAGGGAAGTTTCTTCAGAAGATGAAAAAAATATAAAACATATACTTGAGCATTCAAAAGATGTAACAATCTTTCATACCCCTGAATGGAATAGGCTGGTATCAGAGGAATTTGGTGTTCCCAATAAGACAATAATTGCGAAGGCAGATGCTACTCCTTTGGGTATGTATACATTTTTTATAGATTCCAAAGGCTTATTTAAGCGTATCAAGTCAGGGTTAAGAGAAGCGGATAGTATTTATGGGGGACCTATAACTATAGATAATTCGGAGAGCAAGAAAGATATGATTGAAAAAATTATACGAGTTAAAGAGAAATATGTTGAATATTCTCAAATATATCCTCCACCAGATTATAATATAGAACTACTGAAAAACTTAGGTTATAAATGTAGGAAGTTATTCACATCTATCACAAAACTTGATGGAAGCGAAGAGGAGCTATGGAGCAAAATTGATAGTAAGCGTCGGAATCTTGTGCGGAAAGCACAGGCGAATAAAATTAAAGTCATCCCTGCCGATTTGTCTTTCATTGATATATACTACGAGATGTTATCTGAACTTTTTAAAAAAGCAGGAAAGACTCCTTTCCAAAAGTCCTATTACAGTTCAATACTTCAGGAGCTCAATCCAAGAGGATGGGTTAAGTTTCTTATTGCTTTACATCAAGATAAGCCAATAGCAGGGGCTATATTCCTTTGCTTCAAAGATACTGTGTATTATTGGAGTGGTGCCTCGTTCATGGAATATAGAAACTTGGCACCAAATGACCTTATACAGTGGGAAATAATACGCTGGGCGCGAGCCAACCAGTATAAATATTATGACCTTGTGATGATTGAGCAGGAACGATTACCAGGAATTGCTCACTTTAAGTTGGGCTTTGGAGGAGAGCTTGTGCCAATATACGAAGCCATAAAACGCACACCATTAGGAAACTTGACAAGATGTATAAAAGCACTGTCCAATCCAAGAAAAGCAATTCGGAGGATGAAGAAGTTTTAGTCTAATATGAAAGTTCTGGTCTTGAGTAATATGTATCCAAAAGGGGATTCATATTTTGGAAGCTTTGTTAAAGACCAAGTGATAGACCTACAAAGAAGCGGGATTGAAGTTATAAAAGCAGTAAAGACCAGCGAAAACCGAGTTAGTTATTTCTCATTCTTCTTGCGAAGCATCTATTATCTATTATTCAAAGATTACGAGCTTGTGCACGCTCATTATGGATTTCATTCTGCACTCCCGGCGGTGATATTTAAGCGAACACCACTGGTTGTAACTTATCATCGTGGGGATGCATTAGAAGAGCCACTGCGTAGTCCGATATACCATTGGCTTCAGTGGCTTACAATAAAGAGAGCAGATTATATCATTGCTGTATCGCAGGAGATTAAGGATGTGCTTGTATCCCAGCTTGGTGCAGATGAAAGCAAAGTCTCTGTGATAAGTTGTGGAGTGGATACGGAAGTTTTCAAGCCATATAAGGAGACAGAGATAGAGAAAAAGAGGGTGAGGAAGGAATTGGGATTGCCGGAACATAAACCGATAATCTTGTTTCCCGGTCCACTTTCTTATAGAAAAGGGATTGACATAATATATCAATGTGCTTCTCTTTTACCAGATGTTACATTTCTGTTGATTGGAACCACGAACCACGAACCACGAACCACGATAATTGTATTTTAGTAGGACCCAGACCCCATTCTGAAATCCCCAAATGGCTGAATGCGGCTGATATATTCTTTCTGCCATCAAGAAGCGAAGGGACGCCGGTCTCACTTTTGGAAGCCCTCTCTTGTGGAGTTCCTGCGATTACTTCAGCGGTGGGAGGGATTCCTGATGTGATAAGAAATGGGAAAAACGGCTGGATGATAGAGTCCGACAATATAGATTTAATCGTGAGCAAAATAACAGAGTTAGTCGAAAGCCGAGAAAAGAGAGAATTTATGGGAAAAAATGCAAGAGAATCCATAAAAAGATTTGACCAACGGAAAATTACCGATAGAATCAAGAAAGTGTATTTATTAACCGGATCCTGTGTGGGAGAGACCTCTGGTCTCGATTCTCGATTCTCAAGGTCAGGAGACCTTTCCCACAAAGAGAAATGAATGACTTGGAGAGGTCTGCGAAAGAATCAGGGATGCCTCCCAATGTTTCCGATAGCACTCGTAGTCTTTCAGGGAACACTCGCAAAGTCTCTGGGAGTTCCCGTAAGGTCTCCGAGAGTTCCTTTAAAGAGTCAAGGAGTTCCCGCAGTCTTTCAGGGAATACTCGCAAAGTCTCTGGGAGTTCCCGTAAAGTCTCTGGGAGTTCCCGTAAAGTCTCTGGGAGTTCCCGTAAAGTCTCTGGGAACTCCCGCAAAGAGTCCGAGTTAGGTTTGAAGTAATCTGAAAGGATAAGAAATGAGAGATTATATACCGCAATCAAGTGACGGATTTAACGCATGGCAAAAGAGTTATGTTGCTTATATTGTTGCTAATGCATCGGCTCTGGGCATTGCTCCGTCTGATGTTGCCAAATTACAGTCTGCTCAAGCGGATTGGAGCAATAAATTCAGGGCTAATATGGAAGCTCAAAATGCAGCTCACGGGACAATCGAAAGTAGGAACAAGTCGCTGGATGCATTCGTAATAATAGTCAGGCAGATGACCAGAGGGGTTCAAGCAAGAGCCGAAACCACAGATGGGCAAAGGGAAGGACTCGGCATCACCGTCCCGGATAGAATCAAAACGTCACTCTCCGAGCAGATTATCTTGAACGAGCCACCGCCAGTGATAGAAGCAGTTTGCACTTCGCCAAGGCAGGTTAGGATTGACTGGCGTCCGAGTCAGGCAGGCACGGATAGCGAGGCAAAACCAAAAGGGATTGATGGCGTTGCGATTTGGTATGCAGAAGGTGGGATTCCGACTGATATTGCGGAGTGGCGGTTCTTGGCACTTGATACCAATTCGCCGTATATTCATAGTGTGGGAAATGATGCGACTGTGACATTGGCTTATAAGGCACAGTGGTTTGATAAGAGGAAGCGGATGGGAGCATTTGGTAACCCGGTGACCGTTGCAGTAACAGGATAAATGTTAATGGGTAAAATCATTAGAAGGATGGGAAGTTTTGCTATGCCCAATTGGAAGCGATGCCTGATGTTGCGATTGGGAGGAGTGAAAATAGGAAAAGGCACAGGGATTGCGTGGGGCACAAGAATCGGGAGTAAAGTTATCATCGGAAAGTCCGTCAGAATAGAAAAGGGCTGTATTATTGGAAATGATGTAAAGATTGGTGATTATACTCAAATCGGGAAAGGGACATCAGTGGGTCCTAATGTTGTGCTTGGCAAGAATGTTCGTGTCGGCAGGAATACATACATTGCTAACTGTGTGGTTGGCGACTATTCGTTTATAGAATCAGGAGTGTTCTTCACAGGATTCCAGCAGGGGAAAATAAAGATAGGAGAAAATAGTTATATTGGAATCTACTCAGTGCTGGATTGGTCGGGAGGGATAGAGATTGGCAACTATGTGCATATTGCCGGACCTTCGGTTGGGGTCTGGACTCACACATCAGCATATCAAGCCCTCTCAGGTGATAAGCTTTCAGACCATAGCAAGAAGCGAGTGGCGGGGATTAAAATAGAGGACTGCGTGTATATCGGAGGGAATTCTACGATATACCCGGGAGTGAGAATAAAAAATCATTCGGTGGTCTTGCCTAATACCGCAGTCAATAAGGATGTAGATGCTTATCTTATGGTAGGAGGTTGTCCAGCTTCACCAAAGCGGAAGATTGAGAGAACAGATAAGGAGATTAAATTCATAAAATAACCTTCAAGCAATTCACGATTCACTACTCACGATTAAATATATCAAGCGATTTTATTGTATCGTAGCTTATTCCCCGTCTTGCTAAAAAACCAAAAAGTCGCCGATTAAGTACTTCATCAGATAAATGTTTGTGTGAATTGAGCCACCGTTCTGTAATATTTTGAGCGAGCTCAAGTTCGCTGAATTCACTTAGCACTTTATCTATTATTTCTTTGGAAACTCCTTTTCTTGAAAGTTCATTCCGGAGTTTAAAAGGACCGTATGATTTTCCACGTTCTCTTGCCCATATTTTTGCAAATTCAAGGTCATTTATGAGTCCTAGAGATTCAAGATTGGCTAATACCTCATCTATGCACTGAACCTCTGCTCCTTTTTGCTTAAGTCTGTCCGTAAGTTCTTTTTTAGACCTTGCCCGATATGAAAGAAGATTTAATGCCTGCTCTTTTACCTTTTGCTTTTCCTCGGCATAGGTGATTTTCTCAAGTAAGGGCGTGTCAATTTCCATTTCCTCCTTGAGCTTGAATGAAAGTAATATTTCTTCATTCACACCCAGAGCAAATTCTCCATCTATATATATTGAATATCTGTTTTGCTTGCGTTTCTGGGGCTCAATTTTTGTGATTCTCATCAGTTTTATGATATACGAAGTTTCTACCTTATCAAGAAAAAAAGACTTAAACCACAGAGGACACAGAGGCACAAAGAACACGAAGAAAAAACAACCGCAGACCCCGTTCCGACGGGATTCCTGTCGGAAGACGCAAAGCACGCAGAGAAAAGAAAGAGCACAAAACGAAAAACTCAAAAAACTTTGTGACCTTTGTGTCTTTGAGTCTTCGTGGTGATATGAAATTAAATCTTTGGGAGGATTAGTTTAAGTATTCCGTTTTTCAAGTTGGCTTGGGCTCTTGAAAAGTCTATTTGAGATGGAAGTTTAAATTTTCTTGAGAATGGACCGTAATTCATTTCATTTAGATAATAAACCCCTTCAGGTTTTTTATTAAAGCCACTGATTTCTATGTGGTCAGGTGCTACTCTGAGAGTTATGTCTTTGCGTGTAATTCCCGGGAGTTCAATTGATATATCAATTTGTTTGTCGTGTTCTGTGAGTTCTACGAATGGGAATTTAGGAATCCCAATACTTACCTGGACTCTGTGGATTTCCCATTCATGTCTCAAGAAGTTATGTAAGCTTCGGTGAACTGGCGCAGGGACTTCATACAATGATTGACATAGCGAGATTGTAGTTTTTAATGTATTTACAAAAGTTCTGCATCGTGGGCAGGTAGCCAGATGTTTCTCTAATTCAAGATGTTCTTTGGGCTGAAGTGTTCCATCAATATAATCCGAGATTTGCAACAGGAGTTCTTTACATTCCATTTTACTTTCTTGCTTTCTCCCTTAATAGTGGGAGTTTGCCTCTGGCAGAAAAGTAGTCAGAGAGTTTTTCGCGAAGATATAATCTTGCTCTATGTAATCTTGATTTAACAGCAGCGACAGAGAGATTGAGTACTTTTGCTGCTTCAGAATTAGAAAGTCCTTCTACATCTCTTAAAACAAATACTGCTCTGTACATTTCTGGCAGGAGTTTCACGGCTTGGTTTATAACTTCTCTTAATTCCTTGCGGTCAAGTGAAATTTCTGCATTCCCTGACCAATCTACGATTCCTTTAGTTATAATACTTGATTTGTTGTCCAGAGAGACTGTTCGTGATTGTTTGGTTCTAAGTTTCATAAGGCAAGCATTTGTGGCAATCCGATATATCCAGGTGGAGAAACTTGATTTTTCCTTAAATCCGGCAATTGACTTGAAGGCAGAAAGGAATGTGTCTTGCAGGATATCTTCAGCGTCTTCTTGAGAGCCAAGCATTTTATAAGCGAGATTATATACTCTTGTCTCATATCGGGTTACCAGCTCCTCAAATGCCTCAAAATCGTGATTTTTTGCCTTTTTCACGAGAACTCTATCAGATAATTTTGTCACTTTTTTTGCTTCTCACCTTCCTTTCATACTCTTTTATTTTCCTCTCGGATTTTCTTACACAATTATCTATTGCTTCATGTATATCATAACTTTCCTCTTTTATCAGAAAAGTAGGAGCTTTATTCAGCTCTATCTTGAATTCTACTAAACTCCTTGCTCCTTCCCTGGCAAGGATAATTGTTATTTTTGATATGCGATGAGAGAACTTTTCAAGATGTGTCAATTTTTTATTAATTCTCTCTTCAAGAGCCCTTGAATGCTCAAGATGCCTCCAGCTTATAATTGCTTGCATAATTCCTCCTCCTTTCACCAAAAATTTCTGCCTTCAAAACTTTATAATAATGAATACCTTATTCCGATACCTACTCCTACTCTTTTCTTCCCCGAAAAGAAACCTTTGTCAGATGTTAAATTACAAACCACCCCATAATTTACATAAGGTAAAACTGTCATATAGGGAAAAAGTCTAATAGTAGAACCAACTGTTCCACCATAACTAGTCTCATCCATCGTTCTCTTAGACTTGTAGATATCTGGCTCATAGTATATACCCCATAGAACTTTTAGTGTTTTTGTAAATTCTCTATTTGCTCCAAAATAGAAATTAACTACATTCTTAAAGGGAGCAGTTTCGTAAAGCAATTCATTTACTGATTCCCATTCTTCAAAACTAACATCACACTCAATATTCCATTTATAAAGATTATCTTTTGCTAAACCTATACGGAAAATAAATGGTTGTTTATACTCTAATGTATCTGTACCGTAGAGAACATAATATCCCCAAGGATCTATCTGGATAAGAGAATCTCCTCGAAATGTGTTTACTCCATGGAGGGAAGTTTGATATTCAGAACATATACCCAAGCGAAATGAAGAAAAAGTTCGCAAAAGACCTACTGAGATTCCATACCCTCTGAAAGAACCTCGTGCTTCTCCTTCATCTCCCGAAAAATAAGCATGGGCAAGAAAAGATTCAAGATTTTGAATAAGCGATGCTCTTAATCCAATTGAGAGATTTCCCGTAGGTTTTGACATAAATGAAATATTGTATGAATAAGTAGAACTGTTAAACTCATGGTATACTTGAGTAGTATCGTAGATTACTCCCTGACTATCGACACAAGGAAATTTCTCGTAAAAATACCAATTGTAACGGTGTGTTCTCTTGAAACATAAGGCAGATACAGCTTTTAGCTCTTTGATATTATATTGAATCTCCACTAATTCAGGCAAAAGAATATCTCTTGAAAGTTCTATCTTCTCACCTGATAGAAATGCATTTGGTTCCGAATAACCACTTCTATATCCGCCTTCTATATATACCGATAACCTTGCCCTGCTGAAAATTCCAGCGGGATTGAATAAATTACTTCCCCCTTCACTCTTTTGAGCAACATAAGCGCCCCCCATAGCCCAACCTTCACCACCAAGGTTTATAATACCTTCCCTTAAATTAGGAGACCACCCCACCGAAGAGATAAGACTCAATAAAATATGTACCAGAACTGACATGTTTATAATCTTACTCTAAATAATACTACTATAAATGAAAGAATTAAATTTTTCGCGTTTTCGTGATAAATTTTTGACTTTTCAAATACATTCACTCTAGAACTTCGGGATTGACCCACTTTCTGTAATTCGGGTCAGTTGGTTCTCTATGAATATTTGAATAAACAAGTTCGTATCTTCCATAGTCTGATTTGTCAACAAAAATAAAGATTATTCCTCCTTGTCCAAAATAAATCCACTTTTCACAAGAGTGATAAACAGCTTCATGAGGATATTGTTCTCTTTCGTCGGGCTTTCCATAACGAATCCAAATTCTCCCCATATCAGAATCTCGCCCTAATTCTCCTGTAGTAGAAAATTTAGTATCTGAGTATTTAACTCTATCCATAATAGCATGGAGAAACTCTTTCCCTGCTTTCTCCCAGAAAGCAGTCAAAAAAATTGGTTTTGCTTCATCAGGCAAGTTGTTGTAAAACTCAAGTTCCTTTTGAGATGCAACATATTTAATAAGGTGGTAATACTTTAATTCTTCAGCAGTGAATTTCTCTTCCTTAATTGCTTTTGCTATGTGAAAGCTTTTTCCCTCACTTGTAATCTTTTCCCCCTGCATTACTTCAATTTTAAGTAAATAATCTCCTCCCTTAAAGTCTTTAATATCTATATCCATAACTTCTGTAACATCTTTTGCCTCTGCATAAAGAGTTTTGGTCGGAAGCTTTTGCACAAGTTCACCAAGTTTATCAAAGATGCTGTAGTTTACTTTATATTCACTTTCTAGGGTTAAATTATAAATTTCACTATAAGTATAAAGCACAAGATATCTTCTGCCAAATATACATTGTGGGTTAGGAATAATACGGAGTCCATTTTTTATGAACTTCCCCAAGCTATCTGTAGGTTCTATTTTAGTAGCAAGCTGAATATCCGATAGATAAAGACTATTCGGTGGAAGCTCTATTTCAAATGACTTTTGAACATTTCTGGTATTTGAATCTGACACGACTTCTATTTTCATATTGTATTCTCCCGGTTGTAAAAATAAATCTATCTGGTCTAAGATATGAAACTTGCGTGACTCTGCCTCTTGATGAGAATTAATATAAGAAATCTTATTCCACTCTTTTGTAATTTTTTTAGCTCCAGTAAGATTTAATCTTATTTTAAAAGTAGATTTAAGAATATCTCTTTCCTCCCGCGAGGGTAAGTGCGAGAGATCGCTCGCACCCTCGGGTAGCACAGTGGTTTTATCCCCTGCCTTTTGATAAGAAAGTTCAGAATAAGGCATACTTATATAAACTTCACAGCGAGAGAAGTTATTTAAAGCCTTAAAGCCTGCTATATCTGTAGTAAGCTGGAAAAGAAATAAGAAGAGAATTCTCACTTTGTTATATATACATATATTCTTTAATCTGAAAAAGTCAAGCAGAAAAACTAAATGGTAACTATATATACTCTCTTTTTCTTGGTGATTATCTGCTTTTTCTATCGCAAATATAAGAATTTTTAAGAATTTTCAAATTTATCCCTTGACAAACTTAAAAGGGGTATTATATAGAAACACAGTTCTTTGAATATTATATATAGATGGTATGCACTACTCTTTTTGTCTTTTTCGGAGAGTTTGATCCTGGCTCAGGACTAGCGCTAACAGCGTGTATTAGACATGCAAGTCGAACGAGTTGGCATATATATTGCTGATGGACTGTGGCTTGCCATAGAATATTAGTAATTTGTTAATTAGTGGCGAATGGGTGAGTAACATACAGATAACCTGCTCTTGAGTGGGGAATAGCCTTGAGAAATTAAGGGTAATTCCGCATGTCTCCTGATAAACATATGTTTGTCAGGAGAAAGTCTTCGGACGCTCAGGAAGGGGTTTGTATCCTATCAGATAGTTGGTGAGGTAATGGCTCACCAAGTCTACGACAGGTAGTTGACCTGAGAGGGTGACCAACCACATGGGGACTGAGACACGGCCCCAACTCCTACGGGAGGCAGCAGTCTAGAAATTTGGGCAATGGCCGAAAGGCTGACCCAGCGACGCTGTGTGAGGGATGAATGCCTTCGGGTTGTAAACCTCTGTCAGGAGGGACGATTATGACGGTACCTCCAAAGGAAGCTCCGGCCAATTCCGTGCCAGCAGCCGCGGTAACACGGGAGGAGCAAGCGCTGTCCGGAATCATTGGGTGTAAAGGGGGTGTAGGCGGATTCTTAAGTCGATGATTAAAGGTGTGAGCTCAACTCACAAGTGTTCTTCGATACTGAGGATCTTGAGCACGAGAGAGGAGAGTGGAACTCCTGGTGTAACGGTGGAATGTGTAGATATCAGGAAGAACACTCGTGGCGAAGGCGGCTCTCTGGCTCGTTGCTGACGCTGAGACCCGAAAGCTAGGGGAGCAAACAGGATTAGATACCCTGGTAGTCCTAGCCGTAAACGATGACCACTAGGTGTCTCTCGATTTATCGGGAGGTGCCGTAGCTAACGCGTTAAGTGGTCCACCTGGGGACTACGGCCGCAAGGCTGAAACTCAAAGGAATTGACGGGGGCCCGCACAAGCGGTGGAGGATGTGGTTCAATTCGATGATACGCGAAAAACCTTACCTGGGCTTGACATTCCGGTGGTACCAACCCGAAAGGGAAGGGACCTGAATAGGAGCCGGAACAGGTGCTGCATGGCTGTCGTCAGCTCGTGCCGTGAGGTGTCGGATTAAGTTCCATAACGAGCGCAACCCTTATCCTTAGTTGTTCCCGATTTATCGAGGAGATCTAAGGAGACTGCTGAGGTCAACTCAGAGGAAGGTGGGGATGACGTCAAGTCCGCATGGCCCTTATGCCCAGGGCTACACACGTCCTACAATGGTTGGTACAACGGGTTGCCAAACCGCGAGGTGGAGCTAATCCCTAAAACCAGCCCCAGTTCGGATTGGAGTCTGCAATTCGACTCCATGAAGCCGGAATCGCTAGTAATCGCAGATAAGTATGCTGCGGTGAATACGTTCCCGGGCCTTGTACACACCGCCTGTCATGCCACGGAAGCTCTGAGTACCCGAAGCTCCCACTTCGGTGGGAATTAAGGTAAGCAGGGTGACTAGGGTAAAGTCATAACAAGGTAGCCGTACGGGAACGTGCGGCTGGATCACCTCCTTTCTACGGAGTATTTTACGAAAGAAGTATTTGTTTGATTTATACATTTTGACAAAGAGAGTGGTGCATACCTTTTCTTTATTTAGTCATCGGTTATTAGAACAAGATAAAACGGCAAATTGTATATACTGCAAGTTCTACGAATCAATTTTTTTCTAATCACTATTTCCTAATGCCTATTGCCTAATGCCTGTCTTTTCAGGGGCCTGTAGCTCAGGTGGTTAGAGCGCACGGCTGATAACCGTGAGGCGGATGGTTCGAGTCCATCCAGGCCCATTTATTTCCTCCATTTTTTTTAATAGAGCCCTCTCTCTCATCCTAAAAGATTACGAATCCCTTTAACCCTTCAACTCTTTAACCCTTCAACTCTTTAACCCTTCAACTCTTTAACCCTTCAACTCTTAAACCCTTCAACTCTTAAACCCTTCAACTCTTAAACTCTTAGACCATTCTGTGTTTATCTTTTTAATCTGTGTTAATCTGTGTGTCCATCGGATCCTGCGGACAATTCGTGGTTTACTCCCCCCCTTTTTGCATAAAACTGCATAAGACTGCATAAAAGTTCATAAAAATTCATATTGAAAAATAATTTTGCATAAAGCATATGTTTTATGAAGATGGAAAAAAGAATATCCCTTCTTTTTCTTTGTGATTTTCGTGTTTTCGTGATTAATCTTTTCTGTAATCTTTGCATCTTTGCGGTGAAAAGTTTCTTGTTTTTTGCAATCTGTAATCTTTGTGTTCTTTGAGACTTCGTGTCTTTGTGGTTAATTTTTATCTGTGTTAATCTGTGGTTTCATATCTTTTTTTGTAGTTAAAAGGAGGTTAAAATGGCTAAATTCACTACTTCGGGGTTTATCACTTCTATTAGAGGTAAACTGGGTGACTCCGTTTTCTATTCTTGGCGAGGGGTCCCAGGCATCAGAGTCAAGGCAAAGAAAATTAAAAACCCTAGAACACCGCTCCAACAAAAAACGAGACGAAATTTCGCTATGTTCACCAAAATTTGGAACGAACTTACACGCATTGAAAAAGCTTTATGGGAAGAGTTCGCAAAGCAATTTAAACATAGAAAAGGCACATCCTCTCGCAGTTTAATCCCACACACACAAAAAGGTATTATGACGGGACAAAATGCCTTTCTCAGTGTCAATATGACTCTTGTTTTATCCGGTTTTACGCCTATAAGGAAACCAACTCTCAACACACCTAATCCACCTTTATTATCTCACGACCTACCTCTTCATCCAGAATTTAGAGATGGAGTTATTAAATTTAAGATATGGCTACCTCACCAACATCGAGAGAAATGCAATGCCCAAATTTGGATGAAGGTTGCTAAAGCTAAGGAGTATGGTTACCTCGCCAGAGTTATTCCAATCTCTACTACTCCAACCGAAGTTATATTCAGCACTGTGAGAATTCATGACAAGCGAAGAAAGGTAGTGGACTTTCCTATCAAGAAACTTGGAAAACGTGATGTCTTATTACAGGTGAGGACTATTGCGGAGAATGGAAAGGTTTCTCTCCCCGGTGCAATCTACAGATTAGAACTCTTAAACTCAAATTCAAAATCAAAATTACTTCCTTCTGAAAATCAGAAGTGGTGGCATTCCGTATCTCCTTAACCCCTTAAACTCTGTAATCTCTAATCTCCAATCCCTAATAGTTCTCTTTATATATGTGCTGGACTTTAACAAACTCAACAGATGTTACATTTTCTCTTGACAAAGAAATTTAGTGTGAGTAAATTATCTTCCGGAATGATAATTTTCTTCCGGAATAGCAATTTTTCCAAAATAATGCTTGATTTTTTGAATTTATTGACCTATAAGTATATTAGAGGATAAAAATGAATTTTTCTCTAAAAGGTTTAAAGATTTTGATTTCGTTTCCGGAACGTCATGGATTTCATAATATCACCGGTATTTTGGCAGATAAGTTCATAGACGACAAACTCGGAGATGTGGAACAAGCAAATCCACTTTTTCTCAAATTGAGAACAAAACTTATGTCAATATCCTTTGATGCAGACTCTATTGAGTGTGATATTAAAAACTCAGGAGATAACTCAAAAACCTTCCAACAGTTGAGTAGTATATTAAAACTTTTTTTTGATAAATTAGGAATATCTACAATTCAAGCGTTGACTATTAATTATTTTTCTCTTATTGATATTACATCCCAATTTAAAGATACAATTCATTTTATGCAAGGAACTTTTATCAAACCGGAAACCATCAGCGAGAAGTTATCTGACCTTTTATTAGTTTATGAATATCCTAAGAATAACTTTAGTGTCCAATCACGATTGGAAACACTTTTTGACATAAACAATCAGAAAGAACTTAGAAATATCATAACTATCCGTAGTTCAACAAAGGAAGTTGCAGTAACAGATATTTTGCCAAAACTCCAGTTGGCTAAAACCATTCATTCTTATGAAATTTCAAAAATTAAGAAATGGATAACTAATAAAAAGGAGACTAAATAATGGATTCATCAAATGTACAAAATGAGGATAAATTATTGGGGTATCTTCCCTTTGGAATTCCTCCTGTGCAAACACCCAAAAAACCAACTTGGAAGCCCGTAACCTATTGGGTAAATCCTGAAGAGTGGAATATCAGGAATTTACAGCAAGAGGTAAGTGAGTTGCGACAAGAGTTACGACAAGAGCGACAGGAACGCAGAAACCTGCACAAGATAGTTGTAAGTCTTTTGTCCAAGAGGAAAATTGTGCGAAAAACTTTTGAGCACAAAAGAAGAGTAATCGAGAGAGATCCGTGGGAACTGATAGAAAAAATAGGACCCATTGATATTGATATTGAAAGACTGGACCATTTTTTAAATAACTTCTAATTTTTCTCACTAATATGCCTGCTAAAGTTATTTCATTTAGTAGTAAGAATACTCTTCCACAAACAGTATATTGTGACACAACTTACATTATACGATTAATTGCACATCGATCAAATCCCGCTGACTCTTGGTGTATAGCCTGCAAAGATTTTTATGATAAGCTAAAGAAAAACAATGTAGAACTGAAAACTTCAATTCTGGCTATTGATGAATCTATCTATTTTCTTGTATTCAACAATTGTATTAAAAAAGAACTTAAAGTAATAAATGAAACAAGAAAAAAGAATGGACAAAAGGAATATAGGGACAAAGACTTTATCAAACAGGAACCCAATCAATATAGTAAAATTTATTGTAAATGCTTTAAAGAGGTTCCAAAGTTTTTAAGTTATCTTTCTGTTCTGGGCGTGAAGGTAGTCTATCCGGAAGATAGCAATTTAGAAAATGGTATAAACGAGAAAATCAAAGCTGATGCTGTAGAGATAATGCGTAAGTATTTGTTAGCTCCAGCAGATGCGTTACATATTGCCATTTCTTTAAATTGTGGAATAAATGATATAGTAACAAACGACCATGATTTTCATAGGGTGGATGGTATCAACGTTTATACTCATTTTTCTCCCTCCCAGATTTCTCTTGCCTCCTGTTCCCCATAAAAGATAACACTTGAATTTTAGTAGAAAATCAGGAAAAATAGTGCCTTCTCCCTAACTCTTTAAATTCCACACCAACACTTTTCTTGTCTTTCCTTTAATTTGTGCTTATCTGCAGTTCCAATTCGTGAAATCCGTGTCCATACGGATCCTGTGGACAATTCGTGGTTAGGCTTTTTTGGCTTTTATCTCTTAAATTCTCTTCAAATCCCTGTTATTTTTTGTAATCTGTGCCCTCTGTCGCAGACTTTGTGAGTGGTTAAATATTACACCCTCCCATCAAAAAGTCAAGCAAAGACTTTTATCTTTGTGAACTTTGTGTCCTTTGTGGTTCATTTTTTACCTCTTTCTCTGCGTTAATCAGCGTCCTAAAAAATATCAGTGAAAATCTGTGTCCTCTGTAGTTCCTCTTTTCTCTGTGCTCTCTGTGGTTAATCTTTTTTGCAATCTTTTCTCTGCGTCCCTCTGCGTCTCTGCGGTGAATGTTTTTCTTGACAAATTGATATTTTAAGAGCATACATACAAGGATGTGGTTACTTGTCTTAATCAACTTAATAAAGGTTGATGGATTTACGAATTCTCAAGCCGTAGTGCTTGATTTTGCAATCCCCAGATTTAAAGAGCACGAAAAGCTAAAAGAAGGAATCAAATTTGTTGACCTTTCCATAGAGGATGCCGGGATTATTTATGATGTTGGCAAACCCAAGCTCCCTGTAATAAGAAAGTTCGTTGAGATACCCGAAGGTGCAAATGTATCTCTGGAAGTCACTGTAGGAGTTCAATATATTGAACCCTTACTCTATCCAGTTTACCCTAATCAACCTCCCTGGCTAAAGATTCAAGGATATAAACCTGAATTCACCTGGGATAGAGATTATTATGAGCGTGACGAGTTCTTGCCTCAGGAGAGAGCAAAAATCACGGAGATTGGTGAAATAAGGGGACATAGAATCGCTTTGCTTGAGGTTTATCCTGTCTCGTATAATCCTGCAAGAAATATAATTCGGGTTGCAGAAGCTCTTCAAGTCAAGATTAAATGGAATGGAGCAAATTGGGGAGCCACTTATGCTAAATTAAAGCGATATTCTTCTCCTATTTACGACCACAGACTCAAGGATATTATTGTGAACTATAATTACTACGAAACCCTAAACCCTAAACCCTCAACCCCTATTAGCTATCTTATTATTACTCCTGACAGCTGGGAATCTGTGATTACTCCACTTGCTGAGTGGAAGCGACAGAAAGGGTATTATGTTCAAGTAACTCCACTTTCAGAAGTCGGTGGAGGAGATACAACTACTGTCCGCAATTATATTAAAGAGGCGTATGATACCTGCACAGTTCCTCCGAGTTTTGTATTGCTCGTAGGAGATATTGACAGCATAGGTCATTTTATTGGAGGGACTCTTAATAACCCGGCAACAGATTTATATTATAGCACAATGGACACAGGTAATTACTTCCCTGATATTGATGTTTCTCGGCTTTCTGTTACATCAGAAACTGAACTTGAGGAACTTGTTGAGAAAATCATAAGATATGAGAAAAACCAATGGACACAAGGCACAGATTGGTGCAACAAAGGTTATTTTATCGCCTCAGATGATGGGAACAATCATGAAACTGCGGAAGGGACACATTCGTATTGTATGGAAAAATGCCGTGCTTATGGAATGATATGCGACTCGCTCTGGGGCTTTGATGGCACAGGAACACCGATTACCACAGCTCTAAACGAAGGTAGGTCATGGGTTATGTATTCAGGACATGGCTCAATAACTTCATGGCAGGGTCCTTATTTCTCAACTACTGGAGTTCACAATCTATCTAATTTGGACAAGGTTCCGTTTGTAGGAACTTTCGCCTGTAAGTCAGGGAGATACCAAGCAGAAGAATGTTTTTCTGAGTCCTGGATTCGCAGTGGATACAATGGAGCAATTGCAGATTTTGCTTCATCCGTCTATTCTTACTGGGAGGAAGATGATATTTTACAACGTAAGATGTTTGATGCAGCATTTGATTCAGGATTCACCTGGACTATGGGCATAATAAATAAAAGTAAGTTGCTGTTCTATGAGTATTATGGGGATTTTACTCCTATGGGTAGCACTCGTAGATATTTTGAGATGTATAACCTGATGGGAGACGGGAGTATAGATATTTACTGGGATACACCACATCCAATCACAGTTTCACATTCATCTGTTATCCCTATAGGATATTACGATTTAGAGGTAACTGTGAAAGATAAAGGCAGTGCAGTTAAGGGAGCATTAGTTTGTGTTAAAAGAGATACTATCTTTTCCACAGGATTCTACGAAACAGGATATACAAACTCAAATGGCATAGCAACTATAACCCTGCATAATACTCTGCCTTGCACTCTTCAGATTACGGTAACGGGGCATAATTTAGAAACCTACACTGGTGAGTGTGAAGTAATTTCAGTGGATTTTTATGTGATCCCTGCAAGCTATCTAATTGATGATTCAGCTGGTAATGGAGATGGGTGTGTGAATCCGGGTGAGTCTATTAAGCTCTGGGTTGTTTTGAAGAATATAGGAACTGAGACTTCATATGGAGTGGAAGCTACACTCTCTACATCCGATTCGTTTGTTGTTGCTCTATCAGATACTATTCAGAACTATGGAAATATTGCATCTGGAGATACCGCTCTATCAAGTGGTGCTTACAGATTTACTGTAGGAGCAGGATGCCCAAATGGTCATATTATACCATTTGGACTTAGGATTACAGATGATTCAAGCAATGTATGGATAGACTCAATACAAATTGCGGTTGGTGCGCCATTCATTGTATATAGGGAATACGAGATTGATGATTCAAGTGCTCAGAATCCAAATGGATATTGGGACATAGGGGAAACTACGAATCTTATTGTAACTCTTGAAAATAAAGGGGTAGGGAACGCAACTAATATTTCTGCAAAACTCCGTACCGACAATTCTTATGTTACAATTATTGATTCATCAATTGATTTTGGAGATATTCCAGCTGGTGAACTTAAAACAGGAATCCCATATAAACTTTTCCTTCATCCAAGCACACCAATAGGGGAGAATGTAGATTTTGAGCTTCATATTACCGGTGTGAGCTGGGAATGGACTGACTCGTTTACTGTCCAGACAGGACTTCCGGGAGTAATGTTCGCAGACCATAATATAGGAAATGTGAAATTTACTGTTACCTGTCAAGGTATATGTGGAAAAGAGTCAGTAAGTGGTGCTGGGAGTGGATTCTGTTATCCTAACCCTGGCACAAATTGGTTCCATACAGGGTCTTTGTGGGCAGGAAATTCAGCAAGTTATATAGCGAATCGTGATTACGATGATGAGGGACCGGGAGACTGGAAAGTAACTTTAAATCCTGATGGCAAATTGAGGATGGGAACCAAGAAATACTCTGACCAGGATGGATGGGCAAGATATGATGACTCCGGACATTCATCACCCTGTGGAATAACTATTACCCAGAAATCCTGGGCATGGCAGGATACAGCGTATAGTGATTTTGTAATAATGCAATATACTATAGAAAACAAGGGCTCTTTTCCTGTTAATGGATTGTTCGTCGGGCAATTTATGGACTTTGATTTGGATGAGTGGAGTTATTCTGACAATAATGTAGGAACTGATTTTACTCGTAGATTAGTTTATCAGTGGAGTAATTCTCATACTGAGTATGTAGGGGTTTCAGTACTTGACCCAACTTTTGCTTCCAATCTCAGTGCTATAAGCTACTCAAATTACATCTTTCCTGATGGATATATCCCAGATTCTTTTAAAATTAAGTTCCTTAATGGAACTTTGAGTTTTCCAAGTTCAGACAGTGCTCGTAATTGGGCAGTTGTTGCATCAACTGGACCTTTTGATTTGGACATTGGAGAGGATACTGTAGTTACGATTGCTATTTTGGGAGGTAATAATTTAAATGACCTGAAATATAATGTATATATGGCACAGAAGAAATATGATTCATTGATGGAAGGAGAAGAGGATTTACGATTTCCGATTAACGATTTCCGATTAACGATTTATCCAAACCCATTTATTAAGCGTACCATTATTCGTCTCAGGTTTCCGTATCTCTCAAACCTCCCAACCACGAACCGCGAACACGTTTCCTTGAAGATTTACGACCTCGCTGGCAGACTCATCAAAGAATTCCCGATTCACGAACCACGAACCACGAACCACGAAATAGTTTGGGATGGCAAAGATTCGCATAATAAAAAGTTATCTTCTGGCGTTTATTTCTGTCGTTTAGAATATGGAGACCTGTTCCGACGCGGAACGGGTCGGGAATACCGAAAAGTCCGGAAACTTATTCTCTTGAGATAACTCTCGGCATACCCCTATGCTTAATTTTGCATTTTTAATCTTAAATTTTAAACTTCTTGCTCCTACAACTCTTGTTCATCCACCATTTGGGCATACGATGGGATATACTCGCGCCACACCTTTTGAACTGAAGTTGATTTTTGGCAAATCACTTTCGTTTCAAGAACCGCAAGGAATCGCTTGTTGTAAACTCAAAGCTCTTGATGACCCTAAAACCCATAAAGACGATGATGAACTTACTCTTTATTGCACAAATTCCTGGGCAAATCAAATTGTATATAACAAGTCTATAAAAGAGATAGAAACTTATGGGTCATTTGGCAGTGGAGATGGAGAGTTCTGGTGGCCCCAAGGAGTTACTGCAAATCCAGATGGAGATATTTATGTGGCAGATGTTGAAAACCATCGCGTGGTTCACCTTAAGAATGAAATTGTGGGAAAAAACTTGAAGTGGGTAGCCGAGATTGGAGGATTTGGATGTGATACCTCTGAATTTGACCATCCTTGTGATGTTGTAATTGATTCAAAATCTCAAATATGGGTGGCTGACTGTGGAAATAATAGAATTCAAGTTTTTGCACCCAGTGGCAGTTTTGTAAGGGAAATAAAAGACTTGAATAAGCCAATTGCGATTGCTATTACGGATAAAGGAGAACGATGGTCTTATTATAAAGATGAATTTCTCATAGTAATTGATGGGGCTGGAAAGCGTATTCAGAAATTTGACTTGAATGGCAAATTATTAGCACGAGTAGAAACAGGATTGTCTCCACTCCCGGCGAATTGTGAGTTCTCAGATTGTGCAATTGATTATTATGAAAATATCTGGGTCACAGACAAGTTAAATAATTGTTTGCATAAATTTGATAGGTTCTTGAGATATATCACAAAAGTATTACCACCTGCAGGAGAGTTTACATCGCCAAGAGGTATTGCAATATGGAGGAGATTTGGGCAGGTTTTTATAGTAGAGCGAGAGGCAATAAATTATTTCTGGATTGGCGTAGATGGATATATAGA
>JAUWHX010000082.1 GCA_030605695.1 bacterium
AATACCTGCACTGACTTATCTTTTGCTGGATTTATACCCTTTAGAAGCTTTTTATAGTCCTGTACGGTTAAGTCATCTGATTTACCTGCAAAAAAGGTTGTTGGCTCATATATCTCTTTCCAGAGCTTGGCTAATTTGGGCGATGACTTCATTGTCTTAGTAATAAGAATCGCTCTCCTTGTCAGTTTTATCCCTTCTTCAATCGGATCTATCTCTTTGGGACAATACATAGTAGGATGGGGTTTCAGATAAAAACCCATTCTTCCGTACCACATCATTGCCTGAAAATATCGCTCAAAATCCGCATTCCGAGTATAGTGCCCTCTTGGAATGTATTGAGTATAGTCCTCCCGATACCCAAAAATCGGTGACCCCATAGGACTCTTATGCGATTCAATTAACTTGACTTCCATATCAATTTTCTTAAGTATCTGCTCAGGAATACCTTCCGGAAGTTCTATCTTCAGCAACTTTCCAGCTACTCCAAAGAATGCAAGATTATCCAGAGCACTCTTCTTAATCAGCTCATTCCTTGCCTTTTTTGCCTGAAGCTGACTTGCCTTTATCATTCCCAAGGTAAGTTTCTCAACTTTTGGGAGCAATGTCTCAAGCTCAAGCACTCTAAGTGTATAATCAAACAAAATATGTGAAGTATGCAGAACGAGGTCAGAGGTTACAAGGATTGGCTCGCCTCTCTTTTTTGCAAATTCATATATGTCGTAGATGTTTCTACTCATTGTAGGGACTATCACAAATCCCTGGGACTCCAATTTCTCCTTAATCTCTGGAGAAAGCTCAGGTGGAGCACTATAATCCACTATTTGCCCCTGCAAAACACACAAAAGAATCAATAAACTTGCCATCATACCTCCTTTTCAAAAAATATACTCCTTGATTTAACTTTGTCAATATTTTACTTCTTTAAGATAAAGCCCTTGAGGTGGAGCACAAAGAAACTTTCTGCCTTTAAGTTCCATGGCTGATTTAATGTCTTGGGCTTTAATTTTTCCTCTACCAAGTTCTGTAAGTGTTCCTATAATCATCCGCACCATCCGATGAAGGAATCTATTTCCTTCAATCTCAAAAATAACTTCATTGGAACTTTGTGTAAATTCAAGATGCTTTATCTCGCATTCTCCTTCATCCTTGTGCGAAAATAAGTCAAATTGATGCACTCCCAGAAATAAAGGCATCGCTTCCTCAATCCTTTTTGTATCAAGCTGATATTTGTATTCCCACACTCTCTTTTGCAATAACGGCGACCTCCCACGCAATAATCTATAAAAATACACTTTTGACTTCGCACTCCTGCGCGCATCAAATTCCAAAGGCACTTGAGTTACATTCTTTATGTAAATATCAAAAGGTAATTTAAACAATGCACCTTTGATTTTAGAAATTGGGAATCGGGTCTTTATCCTGAAATTTGCAATCTGGGAAAGTGCGTGTACCCCAGCATCGGTTCTTGAAGCTCCTATAAGTTTAATATCCTCATTAAATAAGCTCCGAAGGGTTTTTTCGATTTCACCTCTTATAGTTCTTTTGTTAGGTTGAATTTCCCAGCCAGAAAAGTTGGTGCCATCGTATTCAATTTCAAGCTTGATATTTTGAGCCCATTGAGTTATTGAGTTCATTGAGTCATTGAATCTTTAGTTCCTTCTATAGCATATTTTAGAGTGGAAAATGGAGACTTTTTAGGGCTTTTTTTAATCAGGTCAATGAATTTTGTAGCAACCATTAGAGTTTTACCTAAACCCAGTTTATTCAAAGTAATCCAATCTAACGCCTCACCAATTTTTGCTGGCGGAGTGGAAAGGGTGAAAATAAGTGAATATCCTATTGCCAAGAGAAGTTTAGTCCCCAAAATTGAACCCTGGTATAATCCTTCATAAGTTATCCCTTTAAATATTATTCTCCCGGGAGTAAATAGTTGAAATACGAATGTCGCAAGCACAAATGGCAAGAATAAGCTAATCCGTTTGATAAATATCTTTTTATCTGGCAATAAAACAATCCCTAAAATGAAAGGAATAAAAAGAACAATAATTATCAAGGGATTTTTTGCTAATCCACAACTAAGAAGAAGGAGTATTGTAGTCAAAAGTTTTACTTTTGAGCTCATATGGGTAAAGTATTGCCTCCTGTCAAGGAAATTCAAAGGAGGAAGAGCAATAATTTTTATCTACTCTTTTTCTGTTTCTTCTTCTATTTCTTCTTCTACTCCTTCAGACTCATAATATTCACGTTCTGAAAGAATTACCCTTCTCCGTTCCTCATCTACTTCTAAGAGCTTAAGGTCAAGTTCATCTCCAATCTTGTATTTTCCTTTCGTGCTTGATTGCATAAGATGAGAGTAGGGGATAAATCCTTCAACTCGATGTTTCCCTGCTGGAATCTTTACCACAACTCCTTTGTCCACAATTTCCTTTATTTTTCCTTTTGTAGAACTTGAAACCGATTCTTTAAGTGTAAGCAATGGGTCTTTTTCAAGTTGTTTCAGTCCAAGAGATATTCGTTGGCTTGCCGGGTCTATATTCAGAACTTTGCACTTAATTTGTTGTCTCTTTTTCAGGACATCCCCAGCATGTTCTATATGCTCAGTCCAAGATAAATCGCTTATATGCAAAAGTCCTTCAATTCCATCCTCTAATTCAATAAACGCTCCAAAATTAGAAAACGACTTCACCACTCCGGTAACTATTGAGCCTACAGGACAATTTTCTTCTACTTTTCCCCATGGATTTGGTTGAGTCTGTCGAAGCCCAAGAGAGATTTTCTCCTCTGCTTTATCTATATCCAGAACAACAACCTGTACAGTCTCTCCAACTGTCAGAATTTCAGATGGAGAACGAATCCGAGTCCAGGACATCTCGGATATATGGATAAGTCCCTCAACTCCCGGCTCAATCTCAACAAAAGCACCATAATCTGTGAGAGAAGTAATTCTACCTTTTACTTTTGAATCAACAGGATATTTCTTTTCTACATCTTCCCAGGGATAAGGCATAAGTTGTTTTATCCCAATAGCTACATGCTTTGCTTCTTTATCAATTTGAAGCACCTTTACCTTTACCTTATCTCCCACTTTAAGAACTTCTGATGGATGTGTAATTCTTCCCCAACTTAGGTCCCCAATGCGAATGAGTCCATCTATCCCGCCAATATCCACAAATACACCGAAATCTACTATATTCTTCACTTCTCCTTCTAATATATCTTCTTCCTTTATTTTAGCCCAAAGAATTTCTGCCTTCTTTTGAAATTCCTTTTCCAATATAACTTTCCTGGATACCACTATATTATCTTTCAACTTGTCAAACTTAATTACCCTAAAGTCTAAAGTTTCTCCCACAAACTTGTTCATATCTCGGACCTCTGCTACATCTATTTGAGAGCCGGGGAGAAAAGCTTCTATCCCTTTAATGTTTGCAATGCACCCTCCCTTAACAAGTTTTATAATTTTGCCCTTGAGAGATATCTTGTCATAATAACTCTTCTCTATTTCCTTCCAAACACGAATTGCATCGGCTTTTCTCTTTGATAGAAATATAAGTCCTTCATTTTCAACAACTTTTTCAAGCAAAAAATCGAATTTTTTTCCTACTTCAAGTTCAGACAGGTCATCAAATTCAGACAATGGAACTCGTGCCTCAGATTTGAATCCTATATCAATAATTGCTTCTGCGGGAAGAGTCATTATTACTTCTCCTTCTACTATTTCCCCTTCTTTTACCCTTTTTAAGGATTTGTCAATTGATTGAAGAATCAATTCACGCTCATCTTTTTTCATTCTTACCTCCATTTTTTATTTTTTCCACAACTTCTTTTATTATCCAATTAGGTGTGCTTGCACCTGATGTTACACCTACTTTCAATTTGTTTTTAAACCATCCTGCCTCAAGTTCCTCGTGTGTCTCTATATGATAAGTCTCACACCCCTCCTGCCTTGCAAGTTCAGCAAGTCTCCTTGTATTAGCTGAGTTTTTTCCGCCTATTACTATCATCAATTCTATAGACTTTGCAAGTTTCATTGTGTGGTATTGACGGAGAATTACATTCTTGCAAATCGTGTTATATACAAGAATTTCTTCCGCCATCGGTAAAAGCTTGGATACCACTTTTACAAATCTTTGAACAGGAAGAGTTGTCTGGGCAACAATCCCAAGTTTTTTGAAATCAGAAATTTTCTTCAAAGAACTCATATGGTTTATAACCTGAGCTTCTATCCCGGCATGCCCAAGAATTCCTTTAATCTCAGGATGTTCCTCCTCACCAACTATAATAACTTTATATCCTTCTTTGTAAAGTTTTTTCGCATAATTTTGAGTGCGTTTTACGAATGGACATACAGCATCTACCACTGAAAACTTAAGTTTATTAGCTTTCTCTATTACAGAAGAAGGTGCTCCATGAGACCTTAAAATCAATTTACCAGGTTTTATCCCATCAAGTGATTCAATTGGAGTAATTCCCTGTTCTGCAAGTTGCTTGACTACCTGAGGGTTATGGATTATTGGCCCATAAGTATAAACTGGCTCCTTTGCTTTTTTTACTGTCTCGAGAGCTACATCTACTGAACGCTTTACCCCAAAACAAAAGCCCCTATCAGGCGTCTGAAATACTTTCATAGAGTTCCTTTATTCTATCCTCTATTTTTTGAGTAATAAGTTCACGTTCTTCTTTATTCGTTTTAAATCCATTTGTAATAATAGGCTTGCCAAATTTTATTTGAACCCTGTTCTTGCGGAAAAATTGGCTAACAAGAGAAGTGTTTGTCCTTTTTATGGCAGCAGGTACCACGGGAACTTGAGACCTTAAAGCAAGCCATCCTACTCCTTGATTAAACTCTAAAAAATGTCCCTCAAGACTTCTTGTCCCCTCAGGAAAAAATATTAGTCCTAAACCTTTATTCATTAACTCCTGCGTATATTTCAATGTTTCCTTGCTGGGCTTTTTTGTATCAACCGCATAAGCATTAAATGTTTCCATTATCCATTTGTAAAACTTATTGATTACAAAAAGCTCCCTTTTTGCAAAAAAATAACACTCACGAACCCAAACCGCTGTCCCTACAAGTGGAGGGTCAAAATTTGATAAGTGATTTGAAGCAATAATTACTCCTCCGTTTTTTGGAATATTTTCACGTCCTTCAATCCGAAACCCAAATAAAATTCTCCATACCAAATAAATAACCCTCGTCCCTATCCGATATCTCAGCTTCATCAATCTTTGAATCTTTGAATCTTTGAATCTTTTATTATTTTTATTACTTCTTCCACTTCTTCTTCTATACTCAGGTTTGTTGTGTTTATAACTACTGCCCCTTCAGGTACACAAAGCGGAGAGTGAACACGAGTCTTATCTTGTAAATCCCTTTCTCCGATATCTTTTTCAATATCACTTGTTTTCTTATGAATTCCTCTCTCGAGAAGCTCTTTTCTTCTCCTTTTTGCCCTTTCCTTGATTGATGCATCTATATAGAATTTTACTTCCGCATCTGGAAATACCACAGTCCCAATATCTCTACCTTCACATACAACATTTTCTTCATCAGCAAGTCTGTGTTGAAGTGCCACCATATTTTCACGCACCCTTTTATAAATTGAGCAAAAAGAAGCAAGCTTGCCTATTTCTTCATTCCTTATCTGTTCCGTTACATCTTCTCCATCTAAAATTGCTCTTCCTTCATTAAAATTAAGCTCAAGTTTCTCTGAAAGTCCTACTACCTCATTCTCGTCTTTTGGGTCTATTCCATTTTTCTTGACTAAAAAAGCAAGTGCACGATAAGTAGCTCCTGAATCAATATACTTGTATCCTAATCTTTGTGCTACAAGCTTTGCAGTAGTAGACTTACCCGACCCAGCCGTCCCATCAACTGTTATTATCATACTCCGAAATGGTCAAATCCCTTTATAGCTATCTCATTTCCTTCCTCATCTATAATTTTGACTTTTGACTCTTGACTCTTGACTTCTATTATCTCTCCTATTTCCGTAAAATCAACCTTTTTTTTAGCTTTATTGAGCTTGTCTTTTGGAATTGTAAATAAAAGTTCAAAATCCTCTCCTCCGTTCATCACAAAATCCATTAATGAAATAGAGAGTTTATTAGTTATCTGTCTCACTTCCTTGCTTATAGGAATCTTGGTTCTCCAAATCTTTGCTCCTACCTGAGAATCCTCAAGTATATGAGATAAATCAATCAGTAGTCCGTCTGAAACATCTATCATTGAGGTTGCATAGTTCGCAAGCTCCTGTCCTTCTTTAACTCTTGGTAACGGATTTAAGTGTTTCTTCGTAAGCACACTCTTTACCCTATTTTGTAAAGCAATGAGTCCACCAGCTGAACTACCAATCTTTCCAGTTACACAAATTATATCTCCTGCTTGAGCCCCATTTCGCCCAATAAATCGCTTGGTTTCCCCAATTACAACCACATTTATAAAAACAGTATTTGATTTTGTAGTATCTCCTCCTATTATCTTAACATCATACATTTCGCTAACAGTTTTTACTCCTTCATAAATCCCTTTCACAAACTCCATATCTCCATCTTTAAGTCCAATAGATACAAGTGCATATCTTGGGGTTCCTCCACAAGCTGCAATGTCAGATATGCTTGCCGCAAGTGCCTTGTATCCCATATCATAAGGAGTAAAATATGAGCCAAAATGCTCTCCTACTACAAAAGA
>JAUWHX010000010.1 GCA_030605695.1 bacterium
TTATTACAACTTTGCCCTTTTGTCCACTTAAAGTATATTCATTACCCTCAAGGTCTTTAAGAGTAAAGTCAAGTGGATTTTTTTGATTAGTTCCCTTTGGCTCCTTTTCTTTTTTCCCACAACTTACTGATAATAACACTGTCATTAGGAGCAGTGCACACAAACGAGAAATTTGTAGTTTCATCGGTTCCTCCAGTTTATATAGGATTTCAGAAGCTATGATTATCAGTAGTCCAAAGTAAAAATATAGCTTCAACTTTCGCGGTTATTTTTAGTCTTCACTCGGAAAAGTCCAGGTCTTAGGATAAGCAATATCAGGAATTCCTTTCACATAAGCATTAGGGAAATAAAATTGCGCTCCCACAGCAACAAAATATCTTATCTCAAATGCTTCCTCCGAATTTGCAGGATAACTTATTCCTGTATATAAATATGGTGCTGCATATAGTGTTCTCCAGAATGCTCCTACAGATAGATTAAGTACGGTTTCTTTTTCATCGCTTACTGAGGTATCTGGTATGCTTTTCGTTATCATTCCTCCTCCAGCAGTTCCCAATATTTGAAGATTTCCTATTTGAAGAGGAATCTGTCTTCCATATCCACACTCTAATATTAAAGACATAAAATTCATATCACCTTTTAGGTTCTTTATAAAAGCTAATGAAAAGTCGTAAGTAGTAATATCCTCATAAGTGAGTTGAGTTCCCACCCGGCAGTTTGCATATGGAGGAGCAATTACAGTATCCGATTTACTCATCAACATCCCAAGAAGATTGGAAAATCCCCAGGTAATGTAAAATGGAGGTAAACAAACTTGCATGGCTACTTTTAAATCCGGTCCTCCGTTTCCTAATTCATAGCTTCCCAAACTATCAGGAGTAGCAACTCTATAATCTAATTCTGCATACGGAGTGATTCCTATATCGGTAACCCAGGGCTCCCATCTCTCCCATTGTGCTAATACTACACTGGGAACCAACAACATAAAAATGAATAATACCTTACGCATCTTTCCCTCCTTTTATTTATTTTAGACATCCCCGAGTCATTCGTTGCTCTCCCCGAGTCATTCGTTGCCTTCCCCGAGTCACTCGTTGCTCTCCCCGAGTCACTCGTTGCTCTCCCCGAGTCACTCGTTGCCTTCCCCGAGTCACTCGTTGCCTTCCACCAGTCACTCGTTGCCATAGACCACTCACTGGTTGCTATCAACCACTCACTGGTTGCCATAAACCACTCACTGGTTTGATTAAACCATTGACTCATTCTTTCCTTTTTTTCCTTCATTTCTCTCTTGTAAGGGCAATTCGCGAACCGCCATTACTTTAATTATCCAATCCCATATCTGCTTTGATGCCTCAGATTTCGAGAGCAAGGGTAGTTTCTTCAGCTTTAAATTGCGGTCAATCAAGGTAATTTGCGTCTCGAATCCACCAAGTGAACTCAATGGGTTAGCAACTATGAGGTCTAAAGATTTCTCTTTAAGTTTAGCTTTCGCTCTCTCTATGACATTATTGGACTCAAGAGAAAAGCCAACAATAAATAATTTCTTGTATCTCTTCCTGACAAGTTTTAGAATGTCTTGTGTCTTCTTAAGCTCGAGCGTCAGCTTGTCGGCTTTTATTTTATTATTCTCATAGTGGACAGGAGTATAATCCGCAACAGCGGCTGTGCCAATAAGAATATGAGCTTTATTCCCCCGCGACAGAACTTCCTGAGCAAGCTCCTTAGTCGTTCTTACCCTCACAAACTCTACTCCTTTTGGGGGCTCAATCTCAACAGGTCCTGAAATCAATACTACATCTCCACCACGAGCAAGTGCTTCTCTGGCAATCTCGTATCCCATTCTACCGGATGAACGGTTAGTAATGCATCTTATAGGGTCTAAATCCTCTTGAGTGCTTCCAGCTGTTACGATAATTCGCTTACCCTGTAGGGGTGTTGTTTTTACTTGTGCAATAATCTGATAAACTTTCTTGATGATTAAATCGGGCTCCGGGAATCTTCCTTTCCCAATTTTGTTAGTGCTGAGCTCACCTGTTTCTGGTTGTATAAAATAATAACCAAGTTTCTTTAACTTCTTTATATTCTCCTGCAAGATTTTATTTTCCCACATATTCGTATTCATAGATGGAATAAAAACCACCGGAGATTTGGTTGCAGAGATTACAGAACTAAGCGTATCATCAGCTATACCGCTTGCGACTTTTCCTATAAAGTTATAAGTGCAGGGAGCAACAAGAATAAGGTCAGATGCGGCAAGCTTAATATGTATAGGAGTATTTCGCGGCTCAAATAATCCGGTTACAACTGGATTCCCAGAAAGCGTGCTAAATGAAAGAGGAGTAACAAATTTTGTTGCGTGATGGGTAAGAACGCAGACTATCTCCTCTCCACCCTTCTTAAACCTACGAAGAATCTCAAGTGCCTTGTAAGCCGCTATACTACCCGTTATCCCCAGAACTATTCTCTTCATCTTTCTTGAAATCCTCAATTACTTTATAAATTAAGCTCTCGTCTCTGTTGTCACTTAGCTCAAATCGGCTTTTCACTTCTCTGGCTATTCTCAATATCGTGTTATATGGATTCTCGTCCTTTTTCCTAACTTCCTCAATCGTGATGTAGGGCTTCTTAGCTTTCTTATCCTTTTTTTTCTCTTCTTTTTTCATAATCTTTTTGGCTTACATTCTTCAGCGACTATTATTGCGCTAATTTTTTCTACTGTCCTATCAATATCTTCGTTTATGACAACATAATCAAATTCCTTTATACGAGTAAGTTCTTCTTTGGCTGATTTTAATCTTTTATCTGTATCTACTGACACTTTATCCCGCTTCACTAATCTCTGGGTAAGTTCAGCCATAGAAGGCGGTAAAACAAAAATAGAAACTGTTTCAGGATATTCCTGTTTTAGAGCCCTCGCTCCTTGATAGTCCAAATCAAGAATTACATTGAACCCCTGACTCAAATATCCTGTCAATTTTTCTTTCGGCGTTCCGTACAGATTGTCATAAACCTCTGCCCACTCACAAAATTTCCCTTCCTGTATCCACTCTTGAAAGGTGTTCTTTGATAAAAAGTAATAATCCTTCCCATGAATCTCATCCAGTCTTGGCTTACGAGTAGTAGCAGAAATAGAATATTTAACTTTAGACATTCTTTTAAGCAGATGCTTGCATAATGTGGTTTTGCCAGTACCTGATGGAGCTACAAGAACCACAGCGAAATGTTTATCCTTACCTGACATTCCCAATCTGTTCTCTTAAAATTTCAAGTTCTCCTTTAAGTTCAACTATAAGTTGAGAAATTTTCGCATTCTTGGCTTTTGCCGATATAGTATTTGCCTCTCTCTCCATTTCTTGAATTAAGAATGCAAGATATTTCCCAGAAGGTCCCCTCTTCCTGATAACTTGCTTGAACTTACTTAAATGCACCTCAAGTCTTACCCTCTCTTCATTAAAATTCTCCCTTATAAGCCATAATGTCAGTTCTTCTTTAAGTTTACGCTCATCAAGACCATCTCTTACAAAAGCCGCAAATTTCTTTTTGAACTGTTTCCTTATATCATTAACATCGGGAGTTCCTTGTTTAATATGCTCTACTCCCTCTTTTACTTTCTTTGAATGCAATTCAATGTCCGCTTTTAACTTTTTCCCTTCTTCCTCCCTTGACTTAACCAGCAAAGAAATAGCAGAGTTTATTGCAGTTTTCACATCTTTCCACGACGCCCCTGTCGTTTCTTTTTTAAAATCAAGAAAATGTCCTATCGGGATAGTTCCTGAAAGTCCAAGTTCTTGCTTTAAATCCAGAACGAAATTATAGTATGCTTTTGCTCTCTCAATATCAGGCTTAATCTCATAGTTATCTGTATAAATCTTTAAAGAAACTGCACCTCTTTTAATACGACGCTTTAAAAGTTCTATTATCTTGAATTCATATGGAGAAAGCCAGGAAGGGATTGAAAAATTCACATTAAAAAATCTGTGATTTAAACTCTTTATTTCACAATAAACATTACCTTGTCTCGCCTCACCATAACCTGTCATTGATTGCATCATTTTAGTTAATGTATTCTTTAACTTGACAAAATGAAAGTAGCAGGACCTTTGTTCACAAGGGAAATGGACATAAATTTGCCAAATATACCTTCTTTAACTTGAACCTCCTGAGCACCAAGAAATCCTATAAATTTTTTATAAAGGATGAACGCTTCTTCTGGAGAATAAGCTCTATCAAAGCTTGGTCTTAATCCCTTATTGCAATCAGCACATAAAGTGAACTGTGATATAACAAGAATTTCTCCATCTACCTCCTTCAAAGAAAGGTTCATCTTTCCCTCTTTGTCCTCGAAAATTCTTAAATTCCCACATTTGTAAGCTAACTTTTTGGCATCTTGAATCTTATCCCCGCGTTCAATTCCTATAAAAATTAAAAGCCCATTTCCAATTTTAGAGATACCCCTTCCATTAATTCTGCACTCCGCTTTCTTTACTCTCTGTATCACTACCTTCATTTTCTTTCAACAAAAGTCGTACTATCTCTTCTCCAAATTGTTTTGCTGCAATAGGCCCGTTTGCGGTTACTATTTTCTCGCTTACTACCACTGGTCTTGGTATATATTCAATTTTCTCTTGCTTCAGAATATGTTTTGTTTTAGGACTAGCCCAAACTGTTGCTTCTTTCCATCTCAGAACCCCAGCCCTCGCAAGAATTACAGGCGCTATGCATATAGCCGCAATTACCTTACCATTTCTTGCCGCAGATTTTGCAATCCGATGAGCTACTTCGCTATCCCAGTATTCTTTTGCTCCCATACCTCCAACAAATACGAGTCCATCAAAATCAAATGTATCAATTTGTGAAATTAAAGTATCTATTTTCACTTTGAGTCCTCTCGTTCCAACAGCAATGCCTGTATCAGACGAAGCAACAGTTACTTTGGCTCCCAATCTTTCAAAAATATTTCTTGGGACCTGGTATTCTTCATCCTTGAAATCCTTATGTGCAATAACAAATAGAAGAGTTTTATTAATTAATGGCTTTTCCGTTTTTAAAGGGAGGAAAAAAAGAACGAGAGGGAAGAAATATCCCATTCCAGTATAAATAATATTAAAATCTTGTTTGTCAAGAAAAAAATGTAGATTTGTTGACTGATGACCTCACATAATAACTACCATCTTACAAATAAATCAAGAAAAAACTTGATATGTCTGAAATATCTGGTATTATATGCTTAATGAAAAAACTTGATGAAGTTCTCAAAGCACTACATTCACTTGAGATAAAAGTTCTTTTAGCTTTTAAGAAGAAAGAAGAGTTTATAATGGAGGAAATTATTGAGATTGCCAAACTATCAGAAGGAGACTCTCGCAGAGCAATAGGATGGCTTATTACAAAGAAACTCATAGAAATAAAGAGTAAGATTTCCTACCAGTTAGTTTCACTCACAGAACTCGGAAAACAATACCTTAAAGAAGGAGTTCCAGAAGTTAGAATAATGAATATCCTTAAAGAAAAAGGTAAAATTAAATTATCAGAACTTAATATTCCTGACTGTAGCCAAGCAATTGGAACTTTAAAGAGAGGTGGGCTCATCAAGATAAAAGAAGGTGGAATTATTGAAAGGGGAGAAAATCTCTATGTTGATTTTACTACGTCTCTTATGAAAAAAATAAGTGAAAGGGGAAAAGTATCGCTCAGCGAATTGCCAGATAAAGAACAAGAACTTATAGAAACTCATCATAGAAAAAGAGGAAGAGAGCGAGGAATATTTCGGGTAGATGAGAGAGAAAAATTTACTTACAGAATTATAGATAACGGGAAGGAAATTTTAAAGTCTTTAAAAAAGAGGAAAGAGAAAATTTCTCAACTAACTCCGGAACTCTTAAAAGATGGAAGTTGGAGAGAAAAGGAGTTTAGAGAATACAATATAGAGCTCCGTCCTCCAAGAATAGTTGCAGGGAAACTCCATCCTTACCAAGAGTTTCTTAATATAGTAAGAGAAAAGTTAATATCTATGGGGTTTTGTGAAGTATCCGGCGAGCTTGTTGAGTCTGAATTTTGGAATATGGATGTTTTATTTATGCCGCAACAACATCCTGCCCGTGATGTGCATGGAATTTATTTTGTCAAGTCCCCGAAATATACGGAAAAGATTGAATCTAAATTATTAGATAAAGTTAGCAAGACTCATCAGAATGGATGGCTCACTGGCTCAAAAGGATGGGGATATAAGTTTGACAAAAAACGAGCGCGTCAACTAATCTTAAGGAGTCAGGGAACAGTTTTGTCTGTCCGCACTCTTGCTCAGCATCCAGAGCCACCTGGCAAATATTTTGCAATTGCCCGTTGTTTTAGACCAGATGTTGTAGATGCTACTCATACACCGGAGTTCTTTCAGATAGAAGGTATTGTTGTAAGCAAAGATGTTAATCTCAGGACTCTTCTTGGACTACTTAAACTATTTGGAACTGAAATTGCTGATGCAAAGGAGATTAAGTTTACTCCCGGCTATTTTCCATTTACAGAGCCATCGGTTGAGTTGCATGCAAAGCACCCGAAACTTGGCTGGATAGAGCTTGGAGGAGCAGGAATATTTAGACCAGAAGTTACACTACCACTTGGAGTTAAAGTCCCTGTAATTGCATGGGGGTTGGGGCTTGACCGTATGGCAATGATGGCTCTTAACATCCAGGACATCCGCAATCTTTTCTCCCGAGACTTAGAGTTTTTACGGAAAATAACATTTTAAGAACTATAGATTTTTAAGATAGGTTTAGGATGGTTGAGAAACTTTCAAATATAACTGCATAATGGAGACTTGAAAAGTTGTCATAGGACATTATTGGACGAATAAAATTTCAAAAAAACTTGACATTTGGAATTTATCGTATAATATTTAAGAAAGGAGATAAAATTATGAAGTTTAAGATAAGATGGCTTCCTGTTTTTATCTTTTTGGCTTCTCCTCTCTTTGCGGATGAGGAACTTCAATACGATGATGGAAGTCCAGAACTTGGTTATACAAATGGGGCGCTTTGACCAACGTGAAGGGCTTATTATGGAGTGAGGTTCACTCCATCGGAAGAATGTCAGGTTTTAAAAGCAAAAATGTTTTCTTATATAAATGCAGGTTCACCTAAAGCCTGTACCCTCTATGTATACGATGATGAGTCCGGGAAGCCGGGGACACAAAAATTTAAGACGACTTATATGCCTACCCACGATACATGGGATGAGATTCCTATTACTTCAACCTTAATTTATGATACTGACTTTTGGATAATAATTAAGATACCTGTACAAGTATTAGGAAGTGATATATGGGCATTTTCAGATGATGGCGTTAATTATGCTAACAAAAATACGACTAAAAAAGATGCTTCAGGTAGTTGGGAGGTCCCAGGTCCTTACTTATATGGTGATCTTTGTATAAGAGCGATAGTTTCCTATACGGGAGTTGAGGAAGAAGAACTGTGTCCTTATGAAAAGGTGGTTCTTAATCAGAATCATCCAAATCCTGTTCTCAATAAGACTACAATCTCTTATACACTTCCTGAAGAAACGAATGTAGAACTGAAAGTATATGATATTACAGGCAAACTTGTAAGAACTCTTGTAAATGGTGTTCAGGAAGCTGGACAAAAAAGGATAGTATGGGATAGACAAAATATGCAAAGAGAAATCGTGCATTCTGGAGTCTATTTTTACAAGTTAAGCACAAATACGGATAATTCTTTTACAAAGGTTATGGTGGTTTTCTGAAAAGCTTGAACTATATATAATTATGATTTTGTTTTTCTTGATTCTTGCGAAAGTTTCGTCTTTTACTCTTGAGGATATAGATAAAAATGAGGTGGTGCTTGATTCGCTACTTAAAAAAGGTCCAGTTATTATTGACTTTTGGGCTACCTGGTGTAAGCCGTGTATAAAATCGCTTGATACTTTTAAAAAGCTGGGCGAAGAGTTTGATAGTGTGACTTTTATTGGCATTAATGAAGATGGACCTCGGAGTCGGAAAAAGGCTCCACTCATAGTTAAGTCACATAAATGGGATTTCTTGATTCTCTATGATAACAATAGAAAAGCAATGAAACTCTTTCAAGTACAGGCGATACCTCACCTCTTTGTTATAGGTAAAGGGGGAGAAATCTTATATCAACGTGTAGGGTTTAAAAAGAAGCATGAAAAAGTTCTTTTCAAGAAGCTCAAATCTCTTTTTGAGACATCCGAAGAGTCAGAGTCAGAATCGGAATAAATTTTGTTTCTTACTTATATCTATGCGATTTAAAATTCCCTGTATTCTTTTAATCCTTCCGATTTTAGCTTCAGCTGTTGAATTTAGAGCCAAAAAGACGATTGAGACCGAGTATGGGGATTGGTACAATGATAAGGGTATAAAAGAAGACAGCGGGATTGTCGTGGAAGATAAAATCTCTGTCGGGTTCTCAGAATCTCATTTCAGGGGAGGATTTGAGTTCTTGTATACTGCTAAGTTGAATCAGGAATTTGGTCTTAAGAATACAGCTCTTGCACTTATATTCTGGAAAGATATTGGCTTTGAGAGTGATAAAATTTCTGCAACACTTGGAGATTTTTATTATACTCTTGGACAAGGGCTTATTATTGGGATGGAACCTATGGAAGCATCAGGTAGAGACCGTCGAATTCAAGGTATAAAAATTGAAACAAAGTTACCGTGGTTTAAAATGTCAGAAATTTGGGGAGTGCCCTGGGAAATTGATAGATTGCAGAAAAATTATAATGTCCTAAATGATACATCGGATGTCCTGTTTGGGTTTGATGTTTCAACTTCCTTATTGTCTAATTATGGCATTTCACTATCTGGTCGAGGATTACGCGTTGAAATGGAAGATACTTTGTACACAAATCTGGGTGGAATAGATTTTGAATTCCGTCATAATTGGATTTCATTGTATCTGGAAGCAGCTCAAAGATCCGGTTGGATGAGTAGAAAACTACATCCCAGTCGCAAAAAATACGAAGAAAAAAGTGGATGGGGAATATACTCAAGTTTAGATACATATATTGGGTCTTATGGGTTTAATCTTCAGTTTATGAACTATGACTCATTAAGTGTTGGCGGCGTCGGCTATAGGTATAACTTATTGCCTACCATTAATCAAAGTGGATACCAGATTGACGAAGGCAATAAGATAACCTGTAATGGGATTGGGTTTCAAGTAACCGGAGAAAAAACCTTCGGAGATTTGATGCTAACGCTTTCACATTCAGACATAGGAAACAAGGATACAACTGAAGCAAAGAGGATACTCGAATACTATTTAAAGGCAGAGTTTATGGATTTTTATGGCTTATTGAAGTTTTTGTCTCTTGATGGAGTTGATACGCATTTTGATAAACGAAGAGAATGGACGGGAGAAATCTATGGTAG
>JAUWHX010000057.1 GCA_030605695.1 bacterium
AGCACTCAAGATAAATAAAGAAATAGGTAGTAAATATGGAATTGCCCTTGATATTATTGCTATTGGTGAAATCCACGGGGACCGAGGGAACTACAAAATAGCTTTGAATTATCAAAAGGAAGCAGAAAGAATAATAAGAGAATCCGGAATGAAGTTGCTCCTTGTTTATTGTCTGAAAGCTAATGGGATTTTATATAATGAACTTAAAGACTTCTCAAAAGCGTCTAAAAACCTTAAAAATGCTCTGAACATTTGTGAAGAATTAAAATTGAAATCTGAGATGTGTGAAACGCTTTCTTTGCTTGCTCGGGTGAGTTATGCTACCGGCAAGAAAGGAATAGCAAAAAATTACTTAGGAAGAGGGTTGAAAATTGCCAAAAAATGTAAGGGTAAAGCTCCAATGATAACAATTTTCTCCACATATGCAGAATTCCATCTCTCCAATCGTAGCTATAAAAAGGCAAAGAAAACATCGGAAGAGCTTTTGGATTTATTTAAAACCACAAAATACAAAAACTCCTCATATGCAGAAGCACTTTATCTTATGGGAAGAAGTTTATATAACTCAGGAGAGAAAAATAAAGCAAAAAAATACTTCTCCCGCTCTCTTTCTTTAGCTCAAAAGATGAAGCTAACCCCGCTAATTGATAACCTCTCAAAGTTTCTGTAAAACTTATACTGAGGAGATACCTTTCATAGTATTTACCCAGTCAGAGAGCTCCGAAAAAACCGACCTTGCTTTTCTTGATACTACTTTTGAAGGTAACTTTGATAACCCATCCCGCAATTGAATAGTAGTATCTCTTAACCTTTCTGATAAAAGAATCGCAAGGTTCTTCATCACCACGCGTTCTATATCTGGGTCCTTTTTGCAAAGTTTATCAAACTTTGTCCTATCAAGGTTTACTATTTCCGCATTATCAAGACATTTTATAGTAGCAGAACGCGGAGCACTTGAAATAAAAGCAAGCTCACCAAATACTTCGTTTGACTCAAAAGTATAAACTGGAATGGACTCTTTGAATCCCGGAATCTCGATTTCTGTCTGAAGCTCACCTTTTACGAGGACACTTATTGCCTCATCAACATCTCCTTGCTTAATTGCAATATCTCCCTTCTTGAACTTCTGTTCTCCGCATATATTGGCGATACTTTCAAGTGCATCGTCACCAAGCCCATCAAACACCCTTACACCTTTTATGCTTCCCACATCTACCATTTCTCCCTCCTCTTTTACAATATCAGCACACAGATATTCACAGATATAACAGAATCCCACAGATACAATAATATATTTTATTCAAATCTGTGTTTATCTCTTCAATCTGTGTGAATCTGTGTGCCAGCTTTTAGAAATATTCATCTTATCACTAATCTACTCTAAAGATTTAAAAAGTCAATAGTAAAAAGTTCAAAAAATTCTTGACAAGGAGACAAAATATGGTATTTATAATAAAATGTTATTAACTCCCAACTCCCAACTCCCAACTCCCAACTCCCAACTCCCAACTCCCAACTCCCAACTCCCAACTCCCAACTCCCAACTCCCAACTCCCAACTCCCAACTCCCAACACTCGTAGTATTTAATCCCACTTTTTCTTTATCCCAATTTCTCAATGACTTAATAACCCATTTATTAACTTCCAAGTGTGGGAGAGACTTCCAAGTCTCAATGGTCAAGGTTTGGAAACCTTTCCCACAAAAAGAAAGGAGGAAAAAATGAAGAAGTGGTTTCTTTTTATAGCTTTAGCTCTTTTTATAGGGTGCCAAGGAAAAGAAGGAAAGCAAGGTTCAACAGGACCAAAAGGAGACACAGGAGAAACTGGTACAACAGGAGAGACTGGTGCAACTCCAGAAATTTGGTTGTATAGTGAGATTTTCGTTGGGGAGGATGCAGATGGAGGAATAGATGCTTGGGAATTTACCTTGACATCTCCAGTGCCTTTTACAACCGATTCAAGTAGAGTTATGGTTAGTTTAGGAGGATTTGGGCCTTGTTACAGCGACAATCAGGACCGTCATTTATGGTCTGTAGCAACTCTAATATTGAGCTGGCAAGTTATTGGTGGAACTGTTATTAAGGTATCTGGATATCAAGATTTTGGCGACCAGAGCTGGGATGATGCTTATAACTATTGGGTAACTTTAAATGTAATAGCCTTTGACCTCAACTATAAAGTTAAAGGAGAGCGAAAAGTAACTATGCCTTTTAAGAAGTTCCCTGCTCCTATGCCTGTTAAAGAGATGACAAAGTAAAAAAAGAAAGGAGGTGTAAAATGAAAAGGTGGTTTTTTTATATAGGATTAACTCTCTTTATAGGAGCTTTTATTTCTTCAGTAGGAATAGCTCAGGAGTCCAAGGAAGAAAAAATAGAAAAGTTAAAAAGAGAAATTAAAGAATTAAAAAAAGAAGCAGAAAAGGAACCCCTTTCCGAATTTTCTCTTTGCGAACAAGCAAAAAGTGATGCTCGCCAGTATGTGAAAACTCCTGGCTGTTTGTCTATAAAGCTTTGGGAGCCTGTTATAGATATTGAGCCTTCTTCCCTTCAGTTGGTAGATTTATCGGAGAGACATAAAGCTATCTATACTCAATGCTATAAGGAAGAAGCAAAGAAAAAAGTAAATACATACCGGAGGAATAACTATATTATTGGTGGTATTGGAGTTATTTGTTTGTGTGTATTAATTGTGTTGATAGAAGCAGTAGAGGAATGAAGGATTTAGGGAGGTCTGTGAATGAGATATAGAGTTATGAGTTGTGGAGTGTGGGAGAGAGACCTGTGTGGGAGGGACTTCCCAGTCCCGAATATGTCAAGGTTTGGAAACCTTTCCCACAGAAAGGATATAAATGAATTATCAAGGTTTGGAAACCTTTCCCACAGAAAGAATGTAAATGAGTGAGTGGTTTTGAAGAACGAATGAATGGTTTTGAAGGACCAGTGAATGGTTTTGAAGAACCAATGAATGGTTTTGAAGAACCAGTGAGTGGTTTTGAAGAACCAGTGAGTGGTTTTGAAGAACCAGTGAGTGGTTTTGAAGGACAAGTGAGTGGTTTTGAAGGACGAGTGAATGGTTTTGAAGGACGAGTGAGTGGTTTTTTAAAACCATAGAACGGTTTAAAAAAAGGAGGAAGCTATGACTACAGATTACATTCCAAGGTCTGATGCGGGGTTTGACATTTTTCAGGATAATTTTATTAATGGAGTCCAGCCGAAGCTTATGCTATGGGGAATACCAAATACCGAGTTCACTGCATTGACAGGTCTCAGGATTGCCTGGAATATGGCATGGTTAAAGGCGAAAAACAAGGATACTCGCAGTCGCGCTGATGTTCAGGCAAAAAAAGATGCCCGTAAAGTATATCAATCTGCATTGCGGAAGTTTGTGATGGAGTGGATTGCGTTCAATAGCAAGGTAATGGATGCTGATAGGGAAGCACTTGGCTTGAATGTCAAGGACACAGAGCCGACGCCGATGCCCATTCTTGACCGCGCACCCGATGTTACGATAGAGGAAATTCGTCATCTGGTGCATAAGTTGCGGCTGACCGACCCTCTTAATCCGCATACTCAGGCAAAGCCAAAAGGAATAAGATATATTCAGGTGTTTAGGTGTTTTGGCGAGGATGTGCCGACGAGTGTCGAGCAATACCACTTAGCAGGCGATGCGACGAGGTTCATATACAGAGTGAATTTTGTGGAGGCAGATGAAGGCAAGATGGTGTGGTATATAGCGCGGTATGTGAATACGAGGGGAGTGCCGGGACCCTGGAGCAACGAAATAAGCGCCACAGTCGCATAAAGAGTCGTGAATCGTGATTCGTGTTCGGGATTCGTGATGGAGAAAAACACGACCACGAACCACTAACACGAGATTAGCTAAAAAAATGGGATTTATTAAATTTAGAGTAATAGATGGAATAGACATTGCATTAGTAGCATTGATAATTTATTATTTCCTTTCGTTCATAAAGGGAACAAAGGCAATTCAAATAACGATAGGGCTTGTGAGCGTGTTAGTATTAGGAATTTTTGCAGAATTTTTTAAACTTGGGGCTCTTTCTTATATAGCCAAAGGTTTTGGTGCGGCGTGGATAATATTATTTGTTGTTCTTTTTCAGCCCGAACTTCGGAATGCATTTGCGAGACTCGGAAAGACAAGAGTTGGGAAATTTTTTACCAAAGAGAGAGATGTAGTAATAGATGAACTTGTGCGAGTAGCTATTGCTCTTTCTGAGAAGAGACAGGGGGGAATAATAACTGTTGAGCGTGATATATCTTGCAAAAATTATATAGAAAGTGGGCATAAGATTGAAGGGAAATTATCGGCTGAGCTCATAATAAGTATATTTAATCCAAAATCTCCACTTCATGACGGTGCAGTTATTGTGAAAGGAGATACAATAGTTGCTTCAAGCTGTATTCTCCCGCTTTCTGATAGGACACTTGACTCCGGGATTGGAACGCGTCATAGAGCGGCTCTTGGATTAGCTGAAGAGACTGATGCTGTGAGTATAGTGGTTTCAGAAGAAACAGGCAATATATCGCTTGCAATTGACCGTATGCTTATGAGAAATCTCTCGAAAGAGAGACTTGAGAAAGAGTTAAAAGAAAAACTTGGATAAGATAAGTCAAAAAATAAAGGAGCTTTACAATGAATAAGAGAGAACATTTATATGGTTTTATAATTATTTTTGCGGTAGTTTTTGGTGTTTATTTATATACAGTAGCTCCAAGTTTATCCTTCTGGGATTGCGGTGAATACATTGCTTGTGCTCATTCACTTGGAGTTCCTCATCCTCCAGGTTGTCCTCTACATGTTCTGATTCGGAAAATATTTACTTTAATTCCATTTGGTCGTGAAATCGGATTCCGTGCCAATATACTTTCCGTTCTGGGGGGAGCGTTTATAGCTGCATTTATATGGCTTATTTTGGTGAAAGTGATAGAACGGATAAAGAAAATTGAGACTCGCCGAGAGAAATTTCTTCTCTGGTTTGGAGCTACTGCAGGTGCTCTTATATCAGCTTTTTCATATACCTGTTGGTGGAATTCAGTGGAGAGCGAAGGATATGGTATATCAGCGAGCATTCTGATTTTGTCTCTTTGGCTCGTACTTAAATGGGAAGAGAATCTTGAAACCGGAGAACACAAAAAGTATTTGCTTCTGATTGCTTACCTGATTACTCTTTCCTCAGGTATTCACTTAACTCCTTTGCTTGCCGCACCTGGAATATTATTATTTATGTTCTTAAGAAATCGACAGGAGATAAAAGACCCGATAGTTTTGCAGTTTATAGTTCTTGTTCTACCATTTTTTGCTCTTTGTGCATCAGTTCCACTTTGGGGAGTTGGTATACTTGGAGTTTTTGCAATTACTTTTATTTGGTGGCACTCCCGTAGAACTTCCAGAGATGTAAAGTTTCTTGCATTAACTGCACTTTTGCTTGTTTTAGGCTTCACAACGAATGCTTATTTAATAATAAGAGCTCGTCAAGACCCAAGAATAAACGAAGTTGCCCCAACTAACATAAAAAAGTTGTGGGAAGGATTTACAAGAAAGCAATATGGTCCCAATAAATTAGGGGTTATTTTTGAGAGACAGACTCAAACAAAAGAAAATAAGTATAATTTTGTTCAAGCTGTAGGATTGCAAGTTAAGTTTTTTGCTGATTATCTTATCTGGCAGTGGGCACCTTATCCGAGAGAAGAGAGATGGGAGGGGAGGACTCTTTCGCGATTTGCTAAATTTGGAAGTGTAGCAGTTAATGCTATTTTTGTAGGACTTAGTTTGTTTGGGATGCTGTGGCACTGGAAACGAGAGAGGAGTACTTTTTATCTTCTCTGGATAACCTTATTTATGGCAAGTATAGCACTTTTATTTTATATAAATTTTAAGTTCTCGCCAAGTGACCCTAATCTGCTTCACAGACCAGCAGAGGTAAGAGAGAGACATTACTTTTTTGGAAGTGCCTTTAGTTTATTTGGATTATATGCTGGATTTGGGATTTGGGGATTACTTTCAATTCTTAAACGATGGTGGCGATTTGCAGCTCCAGTTTTAGGAATACTTGCTTTTATCCCACTCTGGGGCAATTTCTATTCGCACGCAAATCGGCGAGGACATTGGATTGCCGATGATTACGGTTTTAACATGTTGAGTTCGGTTGATGATGGAGCAACGCTTTTCACGAATGGAGATAATGATACCTTCCCACTCTGGTTTTCTCAAGAAGTAAAGAATACAAAATCGTCGGTAAATGTTGCGAACCTATCATTATTGAATACGGATTGGCATATAAAACAGTTAAAAAAACGGGGAGTTCCAATATCGTTTACAGATTATGAAATTGAGAATCTTATACCCTGGCCCATAATAAAAGATGGAAAGTTTGACCGCAACAAGATGCTTCTCATAAAAGATTTTGCCGTGAGAGACATACTCGCTACAAATGGAGGATATAAATTCAAGAAAAAGATATTTATGCCTGTAAAAAGAGAAGCTTTGCCTAAAAAATACAGAAGCAAGTTTCCTGATGAGATGGATATTATTCCTCCATCTTATTACACAAGAAGAATCCCAAGAGAATTGTGGGTAAGGCTTCCGGAGGAATACTTCTTGCCTCATCAAGAATTTGCTGACCTTATATTGAAAGATTATAAACCTGAGAAACCAATATATTTTGCGGTAACTGTATCCGAAGGTAATATGGAAGGGTTCAGACCTTATGTCCAGATGGAAGGACTTGCTTACAGAGTGGTAGGGAGTGATGAGATAGGTTCCGGGAATTACACAATAGTCTGGATTACGGGGCACAAATTTAATATTGAGAAGTCCGATTCTCTTTTAAATAAAGTCTATAGATACCGTGCTATTTTTGACCCAAGGGTATATAAAGATAAAAATACAAAACGGCTTTTAACCAATTATGCAGCTGGTTATTTTGCGCTTGGGACGGCTTATAGGGGAGAAGGAGAGATGCACAAAGCTATAGAGGCGCTTGAGTTTGGCAAGTTGTTTAGGGCAGAGGGAGCTCTCCCATTCAACTATCAACTTGCGAATCTTTATAGAGTTATTGGAGAGAACGAGAAGGCAGAGCAGAACTTTCGTAAATTTGCTGAAGAATCAGGTAGAAGTGCTGGATGGTATACTCTCGGAGAATATTATCGTGAGATAGGAGAAATAGAAAAGGCAGAGGAATCTTTCAAGTATGCAATTAAGGGTGAAGACCAGTCTTTAGGATACGCAGGGCTAATTAAGATTTATTACGAGAAAAAAGATACTATAAATTTAAATAAGATACTTGAGGTTTGTGCTAAAAATCCAGTAGTTATAGGCAAGATGTTATCTATTTTTAGAGCTGAACGTCAGGACACACTTTCGGCTCTTTTACTCAAGACTTGGCTTTCCCATCATCCTCAGGATACTGTAGCTCAAGCATTGCTTGAAGGACTTAAGTAGAGCCCTTTTAACCTGAGAGAGAAAAATTGTTATGAAGAAAACAATTAGAGAGAAAATTGAAGGTAAGGAGAGTGGATTGCTGACATACCCGTTACACACAAAAAGTAGCGGTTCTTTAGGTCGAATGAGAAAGGAAGAAGAAGATCCAATACGCCCTTGCTTTGAAAGAGACGCACATCGCATTCTCTATTCAACAGCCTTTCGGCGACTTCGTTACAAAACACAGGTGTTTTTTAATCCAGAACATGATCATCTTTCAACAAGAGTTGACCATTCTCTTTTCGTAGCGTCAATTAGCAGAACTGTGGCGAGAGCGTTAGGGGTAAACACGGATTTGGCTTATGCAATTGCACTTGGTCATGATGTTGGACATGGACCTTTCGGTCACGCAGGAGAAAAAATAATTCAAAATTTGGCTAAAAAAATAGATAAGAGGTTCTCTTTTCAACATGAAATCCATGGTTTAAGAGTTGTCGACAAACTTACCTTGCGCCAATCTACTGGGGAGCACGGCTTGAATTTAACTTACGAAGTTCGAGACGGCATAGTATGTCACTGTGGGGAAGAGACACAACAATATATTTTCCCGAGGCAAAAAGAAGAAAATTTTGATTTATCTAAAATTAAAGATAGGGGCAAAAAACCTTATACAGTGGAAGCATGTGTCGTAAGAATGATAGATAGAATTGCCTATGTGGGTCGTGATGTTGAAGATGCTAAATTGGTTCTAAAACGTCTTCCTCAACTTCCTGGCAGTATCACTAATGTGCTGGGCTCCAGTAATCGTGTTATTATAAATACACTAGTTAATAATTTAATTAATGAGAGTAATAAACGAAACAATAAAAAGAAAGGGAAAATTGGGTTCTCAGATGAAGTTTTTGCCGCGTTAAAGAAGCTTTATCAATATAATATGGAAAATATTTACAAGCATTCTAAAATTCAAGATTATACAGAAAAGGCAGAAGGAATAATGAGAAAAATTTTTGAACATGCAAGGAATGAATTGGACTCTAAATCTTCAACCAAATACGGTATCTGGGATGAGAACAAGGATACTATTCCTGTGCAAAGATTACATAAATTCATTAAAGGTACTTATAATGAGGATGTAAAAGAGGAGATTTCGAATGATCAGATTATTGTTGATTATTTATCCTTGATGACAGATAGGTTTGCTCTAAGAATGTTTGAACATTTAGCTATACCTGAACCTGTGGGTTAATCAAATTCTCGGCACTTAAGGCAATTATGACAACATTTGAGATCGGAACAACGAGTAATTACATAGCAGGGATGACTGATAGGTTTGCCCAGGACGAATACGAACGTCTCTTCCTCCCATACACCAAAATGTAACCCCTAACTCCTAACCCTTTAAACTCCTCAACTCTTAAACCTTTGTGTTCTTTGTGGTTAATTCTTCTCTGCACCTACTTATAGCTTCATCCTTGAAGATTCAAATGCTGAAGGGTTAATGTATTAGATGCTAATTAACTTTATCTCTTTGTTAATTTCTCTTTTCTTCTCAAAAGATGTTGGGCGTATTTTGAGTTAAAGCCGCCCATCATTGACTCAACTGATTTTAGTTTGTCGTCCACTTCTTTCAGGGACATTGTTCTTATTTTCTTGTTCTTATCAGAAGCGGATTCTTCTTTCTTCTCAACAGGTGGTTTCTCCTCAACCGCCTTTTCTTCTTTCTCAGGCTTCTCTTCTTCTTTCTTCTCAACAGGTGCTTTTTCTTCAACTGCCTTTTCTTCCACTGGTTTCTCTTCGGCAGTTTTCTCAACAATCGGCTTTTCTTCAACTACTTTTTTTTCTTTCTTGGATTTATCTTCTACAGTTTTTTCAACGACCGGCTTCTCTTTCACTACCTTTTTTTCTTTCTCGGATTTTTCTTTCACCGCCTTTTCTTTTTTTTCAGGCTTGTCTTCTACGATTTTTTCTTTATCCATAGTACCTCCTTTTGTTGGAGATTTTACTCTCATCTATCTTGAAAGTCAAGTTTTATTTTGAGATTCTCTGTCGGGGTTATTTCATTTAATTAAAACCACAAGATTAATGCAGAGAAGAAAAGGGTATATTATAATACATCCCTACAATTTGTGGAAATCTTGTGTCTTCCTGTGTCCACATAAAATTTGAAGCATTAAGCAATTTTTGTGAGAATTCAAATAAAAACTTGACTTCCCTAAATATATTGGATACACTTTAATATAAGGACTTTATGATGAAAGCTGCAGTCATAGGATGTGGATATTGGGGACCAAATATTATAAGAGTTTTGTATGAAGACAACAAATGGGACCTGAAGTACTGCTGTGATTTGAATCCACATAATCTTGAGCGTCTAACTGCTAAATACTCAGAAATAGAAACTATTCAGGACAGTGATATAATATTTAATGACCCAACCATTCAGGCTGTATTCATAGCTACTTCTCTCCCTTCGCATTATTCTCTGGTTAAAAAGAGCTTACTTGCTAAAAAAGCTACTTTCGTTGAAAAACCATTTGTTAATCAAGTTGAAGAGGGTGAAGAACTTGTTGAGCTTGCGAGGAAAAACAATTTGCCTCTTACGGTAGGCCATATCTTTGAATATGCTCCTGCTGTTGTAAAAATTAAAGAAATATTAGACGCAAAAGAGATTGGTGATATATATTATATTTCGTCAACTCGTGTAAATCTCGGAATTCATCGTGGAGATGGTTCTGTTATATGGGACCTTGCCTCACATGACCTGGGAACAGTCTTTTATTGGCTTGGCGAAGAACCTATATCAATTCAAGCTGTAGGAAAGGGCTCTATAATAAAAGAGAATCCGGACATAGCATTCGTAACTCTCAGATTTCCTTCAGATATTCTTGTAAACATACAAGTCTCCTGGCTTGCCCCAAGTAAATTGAGAGACATCGTAATTGTGGGCTCACAGAAAATGATAGTTTATAATGATACAGACCCGTTTGAAAAAGTAAAAATATTTGATAAAGGAGTAGAATCTCTTAATCATTCAAGTTTTGGAGAATTCCAATTATCCTATCGCACAGGGGACATTACGATACCTATCCTCTCGAATGCAGAGCCACTCAAAGAGGAAATCAGTCATTTCCGTAAATGTATCGAAAACGGGAAAACTCCTAAAACTGATGGAGTTACAGCTCTCCGTGTGGTTAAATATCTTACGCTTGCCGAGGAATCAATCAAAAATGATGGCAAAGTAATAAAAGTTAATCAGAATTAGTTATTTCTACTTTTCTTCCTGTTTTCTTTAATCTCCCTTCAGCAAATAATTGAATAGCTTCAGAGTATATTTGGTGCTCTACTTTTAAAATCCTCTGTGCCAACTTCTCTGCCGTATCGTTATCATCAACTTCTACAGCTCTCTGAATTATTATGGGTCCCGTATCTACTCCCTCGTCAATAAAATGCACGGTTGCTCCTGTTATTTTCGCTCCATACTCAAATGCCTGTCGCTGTGCATGAAGTCCTGGAAATGAAGGAAGTAATGCTGGATGAATATTTATTATTCTATCCTTGAATGTCCGAAGGAAATCCGAATGCAAAATCCGCATAAATCCAGCCAGACAAATAAGCTCTACTTTATGCTCCTGCAAGCATTTCATATATTCAAGTTCTCTTTCCGTCTCAAGATAGGTCTTATGACTCCCTGGGTTAATATAATAAGCTGGCACACCTGATTCTTTAGCTCTCTTTAATGCAAAAGCATCAGGATTATCAGAAATTATGCAACCGAGCTTGGCATCAAGCTTCCCACTCTTTATATTATCTATAATCGCCTGCAAATTACTTCCATTTCCACTTGCAAGCACACCAAGAACTATCATATAACCCCCTTTAGCATTTCACCAAGTCATTAAAGGATGCCGATGAGTGAAAAAAGGACATCCTTCTTTGATAAAAGGATGTAAATGAGCGAAAGAAGCTTGAAAATGAGACAAAGAAGCTTAAGACCGAGTGGAAAAAGCTAAAGCTTAAGCGAAAGAAGCTTAAGACCGAGTGGAAAAAGCTAAAGCTTAAGTGAAAGAAGCTTAAGGATAAGTGAAAGAAGCTTAAGCTTAAGTCATTAAAGGAACCCTCTAAATCTATCATTTTTATGTTTTTAGTCGTTTTGACTTAGCCGCTGGGAAAAGCACATTATTCAAAATCAATCTATACCCCGGAGAATTCGGATGAAGCTCAAGTTTTGTTGGCGGGTCTCCGACAAGATGTGCATAGTCTTCCGGGTCGTGCCCACCATAAAATGTGAAAAACCCCTTGCCATAATCCCCATAGATATATTTGACTTCCTGAGTTCCCGGTATATCTCCCAATATTGCTACATCATCTTTGATTAGGGCTTTCCTGAAGCCCGTTGTCTGTCCCAAAAATTCAGCTATAGCTTTCGTATGATTTTGAGTAAGAAGAGTCGGAATCGGGTCATACTTTGCAGAGAAACTAAATAGCTTGAAATACGCACGAGGTCCCAAAGTGCGGACTTCCTGAGTCATATCAATGCTTGAATGCCTATACCTCATCGGATTTAGGTCCACTTCAAAATCCTTAAAAGCAAATGTCCTCCCAAAATCAAGTTTCTCCTGACAATCAAGGTCATACACATCGCCATCAATCAATGGCACTATATCCATCCCATTTGCCGCAAGAGCAATATCAATTGTCTCCGTTGCCGAGCACATTGCAAACAGGAACCCTCCTTGATTGACATATTCAGCTATTTTGTTAGCAACCGTGTGTTTCAATTGCCAAACTTTCTTGAAGCCAAGCTTCTTTGCCGTATGTTCATTAATATCTACTTGTTTTCTGAACCACGGGACATTTCCATAGCTTCCATAAAATTTGCCATACTGTCCTGTGAAATCCTCATGATGCAAATGTAGCCAATCATATTCAGCCAAAACTCCTCCAACTACTTCCTCATCCCAAATCTTATCATAAGGGATTTCTGCATACTCAAGGGCAAGCCGTACTGCATCATCCCACGGAGCTTGATGAGGAGGCACATAAACAGCTATCTTCGGAGCTACCGTGAGTTCCACTTGCTCCATATTTTCCTGTTCTATAGTAGAGTATATAGATTGCACCATCCCTTCTCCTATAACCTCGTAGCTTACTCCTCTTATTTTACACAATTCTTCAATCTTTGGACTTTCATCCATCAAGAAAGCTCCACCTCTATAATTAAGCAACCATTCTACTTTCACTCCAAGTTCAAGTGCATTATAAGTTACCCCATAAGCTTTTAAGTGGTCTATTTGACTCATATCCATTGGTATAAGAATCCTCCCAACTATCAGACAAAATAAACTTATCATCTTATTTTTGGAATATTTTTGAATAACAAAGCATCCAAGAACGATGCCTTTTTCCTTGCTTCCTTCAATTTCTTCATTTTCTCTGGATTCTTTTTCTTCTCAATAACACGCATAATAAAGACAAAACTTGCTACAGGCAAAAATATTTTCCACCATGACCCAGTACTTTCAGGAGTAACTAAATATTGCACAGAAAAAATGAATGACATTATTGCCAACGTTGTCAAGGATGTAGCAATATAAATCATTCCCATTCTGTGCCAGAGTAATATTGCGATTATTAATGTCCACACTCCTCCTACCCAAAAGACAACAGGTGGTCCCCAAGTTTTCCACTTCATCATAAATAATGCCATTACTACTCCGAAAAGAAATGCAGGAATTAATCTTTTTATTTCCTGTTTGTCTTTCGAACTTATTAATTTCATTATTTTCTCCTCTCATCTTTCTTTTTACTTCTTATTCCTCAAAAGTCAAGAGAAGAATTTTCCACCAATGGAAACGCAACTTTTCCTTGACATCCTACTTTTTCTCAAGCATATTACTTTTATGAAGAGTAAAATCTTCCTTCTTTTGTTAATCCCCTGCAGTTTATTCGCACAATGGGAGAAATGGCAACCCTGGGTTACCGAGCTTGGGATTTCTCCTTATGGACAAATAGAGTATAGAGTTGCTACTCACGATAGTTTGATGAGCTATGTCAATGTTGACAAAGGTGGAACAAATTTAAAAATAGCTATGCAAACTTCCGTACCTCCCTTTTATGTGCAATGGGGATTCTCTAATATTTGGAATGTAATTAATATGCCTTCAAGATTAGCAAGAGATACTATAATTTCTCCCTTTTATCTAAATTGTAGGGGGGGAGTTCAAATCTTTTATGAGGAGACTATTACTTACCATTTCTCGGCTTCTCTCATAAAAGCTGTTGGTGCTGATGAACTTGGTTTTACCTCTGTGATGATAGAAAATGTATGTGCAGTGCAATTCCCCCTTGTTGTTGGGAAACTACAAGTATTAGGAAATATTGGCGGAGGAATAACAAACGAAGTTTTACCTATATACGACGAAACAATAGAAAAAGAAAGTTCTATATTGAACTTTTGTTTAGGAGTGTTTTGGTGGGCTCCGTATGCATCGCCATATTTATATACAGGAGTAACTTATCTCGTTGATGAGAATACAGGGATAGCTTATCCTATTGAAGAAGAAGGAACGAATCTCCAATATTTTTTCTCTTTGGGAGTACAATTTGTTCTTCCTCGTGTTCTTCTTAAAGGAATTCCTGACATTTCTTATCCCCAGAGCTATAGCTTGCTCCGAGAAGAATGAACCCTGTGTGAATCCTCTGCAATTATTATAAACTCTCCAACTCCTCTCTCGCGATAGGAGTAACTGCGGACATTGGGTGCTTTAGCAAAATTGCTTTGTATATCTCTTGGGCATCTTTTCTTTCCCCAAGATTTACATAAATCCTTGCCATCTCCAATTTAACTTGAGGTAATTTATCATCCTCAGGAAATCTCTTTATAAAATTCTGACATTCTTTTAACGCTTCTTCCTGCCTTTCCATTTCCTGCAAGAAATCTATCAAAAGCATTGAAGCCCACGGAGCAATTGTAGAAGCAATTTCTGTTGGAGTGGGGGAGACCCTCGCGGTCATTCTGCTCAAAGAATCATTCTGTTCTGCCAAAAACAGAGAGTCAGTGGGAGTGAGATTGTCTTGCTCATTTTCTCCACATAGTTTTCTTAAAATCTCAATCCCTTTTTCAAACTTCTTTTTTCTTCCTAAAAGTTCTGCATTAACATAATCTTGTAATTCCTTTTCATCATTTCCTTTAATAAGAATCATCCGAGACAGTGCATCATTTGCATCCTTTGAATCAGCTGAGACTTTACCATAAAGTTCAAGAGCTTGTTCAAACTTATAATTAAAATACGCAACCTCACCAAGCAAAAATGTGTCTTTTGAATCAATCTCTTCTGCTTTTTTAATTTTACCTACTTCTAAATAATGTCTTGTAAGACTATCCTTTTCTATCGGACTATAGGACAATAAGACTATCAAACTATAAGACAATAAGACTATCATACTTCCTCATAAACTTTTTTGAAAAGAAGTGCATCTTTCTCAAGATTTGGTGACTCGCAAATCAAAAATCCTCCTACTCCTTTATCCCGTAGAGTACGCATTAGCTCCTTATAATTAAACTCATTTCCGGGGTCCTGAACCACAAGATGCCTTCTCTCACCTTTTGGAGTATATTCTATCCCAGAAGTATGTAAATGCATATCTTTTAAAACCGAAGCACCAAGTCCTGCTTCCACTCTATTTAGAATATCCATAAATTCCGCATAAGAGTTCCACTTCCCTGTATTTCTTGCATATAGATGAGAAAAATCTATGCATAACTTTACTCCTTGAATCTCCTGTGACAAGTTAATAATCTCATCAAGGGTTCCAAACTGCGAACCTTTTCCAGTAGTCTCAGGTCTTATGTCAATTTCTATTTTCTCATTTCTCAAAGTTTCTGTGATTTCTAATAGTGCTTCTTTTACCTTTTTATATACTTCTTGAACTGGCTTTCCCATATAATAAGCAGGATGAAATGTAACTGACTTTGCTCCTGCAATCGCTCCTATCCGTGCTGAATTAAGAATCCGTTGTTTTGAGGCACTCACTTTCTCTGGTTCTGCTGAACTCAAGTTTATAAAGTAAGGTGCATGAACCGTGAGCTTTACCCCTTCTTGCTCTGCAACTTTCTTTACATTAGAAGCTTTCTCTTTACCCATATAAACACCTCTAACAAACTCCATTTCCATACATCCAAGTCCAAGCTCTTTTATTCTTGTGATTCCTGCTTCAGTGCTTCTATCTGTTGTTGATACAGGTATTCCAGCTGTCCCAAATAATAGCATTTTAGTTTCCTGAAACATAAATACATATTCCTTTATAAAATGTCAAACTTTAATTTTAAGCCCAAAAATCACAAAAAACTTGACAAATTTGAATTACGAGGTACTATGTATAAAAAGGAGGTAAAATGAAAGGGTATAAATATTTTGCATTGGGAGTGATTTTTACTGGAGTGGCTGTTACCTATAAGGACGGGACTAATCTGAGTAATACTTCAGGGATTTCCTGTAGTTTTTCTTATACTGCTCGTTCAGTTGCCACAGATTCAAAAAACAGAGTTCATGCGATATGGAAGGAATGCCCGAGTCAATCTTCTGTTGGTAAACTTTATTATAGACGTTCATTAGATGGAGGCACAATATGGGAAGATACTACAAGGGTCTTGTTTGATTCTTATCATGTAGGTGAAAGCTCAATAGCCACAAATAACAAGGATATCGTTCATATTATAGGGTACGGTACATCGGAGCTTCATTATACACGTTCAACAGATGGAGGAGCAAATTGGGAACCTGATACTGTAATCGGTACTGTTGGTGAGGCACCTTCTGCTATCTCTATTGCGACTACTGGCGATAGCTTGGTACATATAGTGTGGAAAGAAAAAGAAGATTCTCTGTATAAATTTGTTTATATTCGTTCCTGTAATAATGGTTTAGAATGGGAACAACCTGTTGAAGTGGCAACAGCAAGAAGTATCCGTAGTCCAGAGGGTGGTACATTTCCTCCTTGCGTACCAATAGCTCCTTCAGATAGTTTAGTCCATTTAGTATGGCATGATATAAAAGATGACTCATCAGGCGAGATATATTATAGACGTCCTATTGGAGAAACTTGGGAACCAGCTGTAAGACTCACAACAGATACACTATTATCGTTTTATCCTTCTATAGCTTCATCAGGAGATTTCGTTTATATTGGTTGGGTGCAAGGCCCTTGGCAAGAAGATTCTCTCTACAAGTACTATTTTAAACGTTCATCTAATTGTGGAGCAACATGGGAAGACACCATCTGCTTAATTCAGGAAGTACTTGTGGAGATGGAAATGTATGGGTTAGTTCCTCAACTTGCTGCCAAAGATGAATTTGTTACAGTAGTGTGGGGAACCCCTGTTCAAGATACAATGAGAATAGGGCTCAAATATTCAACAGATAGAGGTCTAAACTGGAGTGATCCTACTTATATATCCACATCATATAGTATGTTTCCCTCGTTAACAATTGATGACCAACGACATATTCATATTGTATGGGCTCTGAATACAGGAGGTAATTATGATATCTTTCACGCAAAATATTCACTTATTGGGGTAGAAGAGGAGAGAAATTGGGAATTAGGGACTAATAATTGGGAATTGGATGTTTATCCGAATCCATTCAAGGAAAGGGCTGTTATTCGTTATTCGTTAAACGGAAACCGAACGATTAACGATTTACGATTAACGATTCACGACCTTTCTGGAAGACTCATTCGGGAATTCACCAACTTAACCAATGACCAGTCCACGCAGGTAATTTGGGACGCACGTGACCAGTCAGGCAATCCAGTCCCCGGTGGAATTTACTTCTATACACTTACCGCAGGCGATTATACTAAAACAAGGAAGATGTGTTTGATGCGATAAACAAGGTATAGACATTAAAGGGACAACTACAGATTTTAAAATCAAAGATATAAGTATCTTAATTGTCTCCAATAATAGCATTCTTTTAAACTGTTGAATTATATTTCAAAGTTGATTTTTCTCTGAATCTCGTTCTATCTTCAATTGATTTCTTTCGTGCTTTTGAGTTTACAGGAAACCTATATACTTTATTTAAGTCTAATTCTTTTGCCAGAGAATCAAGTTCTCTTTCCCGCTCAATGATGACAATGCGGTCAGGATTTATAAGTTCTATAAGCTGAATTTTTAATTTCATAGCTTCCTCTGTACGAATATACCCTGTTGTGTCAATAACAAGAAAATTAACATCCTCAGGGATTTTTGTGAGCAAGCTTTTGAGTCCAATCAAAATACGCTCAGAAATGCCAGCAGGCGAAAGTGCATTCATAGGGTGAATAATCGTTGCTCGGATAGAAGAAAGTTTCCTGATTCTTTTCGTAGCTATACCAAATCCCAGACTTCCGGGCGGTCCTATATGAGACTGTCCGATATCAAGGTCTATAACTCCCACTCGGTATCCTTTTTTTAAGCCCGAATTCACGAGAAATTTGCAAAATTCAGTCTTGCCCGTGTCAGCATCTCCAATCACTATAATTTTTAGGGTATGTAAGGGCAGTTCGTGAACTGCCCCTACCAATATCTCTTTGCAAGTCTCCCATTTTCTTCTCACAATCTCTGGGTAAAGATTCCAGTTCTTAATAAATTCTTGGGTTTTTGGGTCAGCAGGATAGCCCGAGCCAAAGTTACCATATTTTTTATGCAGTTTATGAATCTCCTCATCTCGTGATACTTTTGCTAAAATTGAGGCGGCACTCACTATAGGATAAGTTACATCAGCATGTGGCTCACCAATTATCTTAACCTCACTGTTTGGCACCAGTTTCTTTATTTTCTCAAGATAACCCTTAATTCCTTTCCTTGGAACAGGAGTGTCAAGAATAACTTTTTGTGGATTAAGCTTTTTGATTAAACTTGCTGTGGCTTTTATTTCAAGTTCATTTAAGCTTTCTCGGTCAAGGGAATCAGGTGGGATTTTTATCAGCCCAAAATCTTTAATAATGTCTTTGATAAGTGGAACAAGGTTCTCTCTTTGCCGTGGACTGAGCATTTTTGAGTCTTTTGCTCCTATGTCTTTTAACTTTTTTGAATTTGCTTCTTCGCACAAAGCACCGCAAATAACAAGAGGTCCAATCACAGGACCTCTACCTGCCTCATCAATTCCCAGAACATCGGTCATTTGTTTTTTTTATCACGAAATTACGCTCAAGTCAACATTTTTCTCATATATGCTATAGAATTATAAGCATAAACCACATAAACCTCAGATTTTTGGCAATTTTTAGCTTGCATTTAATAGAACTTATGCTAATGGTGAAACAAATTAAGCTTTTTTGTAATAGAATAGGAGGCATTATGAGATTAGGCGTGAATATAGACCATGTTGCAACAATCAGGGAAGCGAGAAAGATAGATTTTCCTGATCCTGTTCAGGCGGCTGTGTTTGCCGAACTTGCTGGAGCTTACGGAATTACGGTTCATCTCAGGCAAGACAGAAGACATATAAACGAGAGAGATGTTGAGCTTCTTAATGCTACTTTGAAGACACACTTAAATGTAGAGATTTCATTGAATGAGGAAATCCTGAAGTTTATAAAGTCAGTGAAACCGGGTGCCTGTTGTCTTGTTCCTGAGAAAGTTGAAGAAATAACAACCGAAGGCGGATTGAATATTATGAAATTTATAGAGCCGATAAAAAATGTAGTTAGGGAACTCAAAGCTGAAGGGATTAAGACAACTATTTTCATAGAGCCAGATGAGGAATTAATAAAAAGAGCCCCTGAGTGTGAGGTAGATGCAATAGAGATAAATACAGGTAAATACTCTGATGCTAAGATAGAGAAGGAGGTAGAGATAGAATTGGCTCGGCTTAAGAATGCGGCTAAGCTTGCAAAGTCTTTGGGGCTTAAGGTTCATGCAGGTCATGGACTTAACTACCATAATGTAAAGCCTGTTGCAGAAATTCCTGAGATTGAGGAGCTTAATATAGGGCATTCAATTATCGGGAGAGCTATATTTGTGGGATTAGAGATGGCAGTGAGAGAAATGATAGAACTTATATAAAAATGCAAAGGTTTAAGTTTTAAGGTTCAAGGGTTTAAAGTTTAAAATGACAATCCAAAATGTGAAGTTATCTTGTGCTCTTGTGCTCTTGTGCTCTTTTATCTTTTCCGGGTGTAAGGAGAAAGCTCCAAAAGAAGAGAAGCAAAAAGGATTGTTTGCAAAGAAGGAAAATTTTAGTAATATGCGGGCTTATGTGAGTGCAGAAGATAAGTTTTATATAATTAATCTCAAGAAGAATGTGGTTGAAAGGGTAGAGCCATTCCCACATCTGCGAGACATTTTCCTATCAGAAGACACAGTTTGGATAGCAGGAGATTCTTTATGTTGGTTAAATGATGGGGAACTTGAATTTTGGAGCTGGCTTCCTGTTGATTATAAAAAGATAATAAAGAAAGAAAATGAGTTCTATGTATTAACAGGAAATGAGATATTGGAACTTCCCAGCGAAAGAGTACTTACTCTTCCTGAGATGCCAGTGCAATTTATGCTTTGTTTTGGTCGGATATGGATTCTTGACCAAGGGGGTTTTTCTATTTACAGGACATCTGATTTCAAAGAAGAACATCGTATCCCATCGGAAAGTCCTTTAAATTTTGCACTCAGCGAATATGGGCTCAGAGTATATATTGGGCGCTCTAATTGTTTAGATATTTTTGATACACAGAGCAGAAGTTACATAACAAGTATTCCTATTAAGGGATTCCCAAGAGCACTTGAATTTAGACCATCAGGAGACAAGCTTTACTGTCTCACAGGGGCTAATCTTTATGTAATAAAAAGAAACACTAATCGGATTGAGAAAAGTTTAGAAATTAGTAATGGAAAGGGGCTTTGGTTTTCAAGAAATGGTGAGTATGGTGCTGTGTTAAGGGATTCTATAATTAGCTTTTTCGATGCAAGGACAGATAAAATACTTAAGAATTTAAAGTTAGAGGTGATTGATATAACGACAAGCCCGGGTGATTCAAGAGTATATTGTCTTACTCCGGAAGAAATGATAGCAATAAATCCTGAGAAATCAGAGGCTCTTGGAAGAATAAAACTTGATAGAGCAAAAAGAATTGTTATAAAATAAGATATTAAAAATTAGAAATTAATAGAAATTTGTGGAAATTAAACAGAGATTTATAGGGATGCAAATAATTTCTACTTGTTTTTTAATTTGATATAGAGAAATGATGGATTTTAATGAGGCAGTAGAATTTATTTATAGTTTTAGGGATTGGGAACGAGGAGCGAAGTACCGATTTGACTTATCAAAGTTAAATGAATTTCTCAAGAAAATTGATTCTCCTCATTCTCAGATTAAGCGTCCAGTTTTAGTAGCAGGCACCAAAGGAAAGGGCTCTACAGCTCGTATTCTTTCTTCAGTATTTGGACTCGCAGGAAAGACAGGAGCTTTTACTTCTCCACACCTGATAAACATTCGCGAAAGAATAAAAATAAATGACGAGTATATTCCAGAAACCAAATTTATTGAGATTCTTGAAGAGATAAAGCCCTTGATGAATAATAAGCTTTCAACCTTTGAGATTCTTGCAAGTATTGCATTTGTATATTTTGCGAGAGAAAATACAGATAGTGCTATTTTTGAAGTCGGACTCGGAGGAAGACTTGATGCAACAAATGTGTTAAATCCAGAGGTTTCAGTAATAACGCCTATAAGTTTTGACCATACTGATATTTTGGGTAATACTTTAGATTCAATAGCTCGTGAGAAATGTGGGATAATAAGAGAGGGAGGAAAAGTTGTGTCAGCACCCCAATCCCCGGAAGCATTGGAAGTAATTAAGGAAGTATGCAAGTCTAAGGGAGCAAAGCTTTGGATAATTGGAGAAGATATGTTTTGCGAAGATTTAAAGTGCAACCTTAAAGGAGCGAGATTCAAGATAAATAGTGAGAAATATTCACTCCCTCTTTTAGGAAAGCACCAAGTGGTAAATGCTCTTACTGCAATTCATACGGCTCAAGTTTATGGCATCCCTAAAGCTCTCATCAAAAAGGGAGTTTCTGAAGTTAGTTTTCACGGCAGATTAGAAATTATTGATAAAACCCCTTGGGTAGTATTTGATGGAGCTCACAACACAGCATCAGCTTGGGTATTAAGAAGATCTATCGTTGAGTTATTTGGTTTTAGACATCTAATCCTTATTTTTGGAGTGCTTGAAGATAAAGACAAAGAAGGGTTAATTAAGATTCTTGGACCAATTACAGATTATGCTTTTGTAGCTCCTTTGCAGTCTCCTCGTTCAGCAGATCCCAATGAACTGCTTGAGATTTTTAAACGAGTCGGAGTTAAAGCCAAAATTGCCAAGAGTCCAATAATTGCACTTAAGGAGGCACGAGAAAAAGCAGGTCCACGCGACCTTATATTAGCATCCGGCTCTTTATATCTTATAGGAGAACTTTTGTCATCACTTGAATAGCAACAGCTATAATATGTTCATAGGAATTCGGCGAGAAGATAAAAACGAATGGGAACGGAGAGTCCCATTGACTCCAACTGATGTTCAAGAACTCAAAGAAAAATACTCAATTTCCACTCAGCTACAACCATCCAAAATCCGTGTCTTCTCAGGTAGTGAATATTTGGGAATTGGAGCAAGTGTTCAAGAAAACCTTTCTTCCTGTCCCATCATTTTTGCAGTCAAGGAAATTCCTGTAGAGTTTTTTGAGCCAAAGAAAACTTATATCTTTTTCTCCCATACCATTAAAGGTCAGTCGCAAAATATGCCTATGTTGAGGCGGATGCTTGAGCTTAGATGTCAGCTTATAGATTATGAAAAGATAGTAGATGAGAAAGGCAAGCGGCTTATCTTTTTTGGCAAATATGCAGGACTTGCCGGGATGATTGATACTCTGTGGGCTCTTGGGAAGAGACTCCAATACGAAGGGATTGAGACCCCATTTTCTGATATTAAAAAAGCTCATCAATACAAGAGTCTAAAAGAAGCAGAGGATGAGATAACTCAAGTAGGCAAAAGAATTAGCGATGAGGGACTTCCAAACTTATTAACTCCTT
>JAUWHX010000062.1 GCA_030605695.1 bacterium
CATCATAGAGTTTGAATCCCCTACTCTTAATTTAGTGGCTAAAAGGATTTTCTCCTTGGGGATTCCAGAGTCATTTGCCCATATAGCCGCAGATATACCTGCAAGCCCACTGCCTATTATCAGGATGTCGGTTTCATAATCTACATTTAGCTTAATTTTCTTGGGGTCTATTAATGGATATGCTTCAAGCAAATCTGCTACTTCACTTGGAGCAATATCTCCTTTGTTCTGTCCTATTTTTATTTTCCTTTTACCACCGGGCACAAAGTCTGGATGATATTTCGCAAGAACTTTCTCTCTATCTTCCGCACTCATTGCAGGAGGCGTATAATCTCTTCTTTGTTCTCTTGTGCTATTCACTGCCTCAATGGATTTCCTCATATATTCTGGATAACCACCAACAAGTTTAAGTTCAGCCATTATATCCTCCTTAAAAATCCAAATTCACCGAATTATTCATTGACTTTTGATGTATTACCGAGCATTTTTTTTAGCTTCTTAAATAGGTCTGTCTCTTCATCATCAGGTTTTAATTCTCTTATCTTCTCGCAGGCTTCAAGTGCCTCCTCATGACGGCCGAGCTTGTAAAGTGTAGAGCTTTTCTCATACCATGCATCAGCAAAATCCTGCTTTAATTCTGTTGCCTTATCAAGAGCTTTAAGTGCCTTCTCATAACGGTCAAGTTTGAAAAGTGTAAAACCTTTCTTATACCATGCCTCAGCAAAATCTTGCTTTAATTCTATTGCCTTATCATAGACTTTAAGTGCTTCCTCATAACAGTTGAGTTCATCAAGTGCAACACCTTTGCCATAATATGCCTCAGCATAATCCTCCTTTAATTCTATTGCCTTATCGCAGGATTTAAGTGCTTCCTCAAAACGGCCGAGTTCACAAAACGCAGCACCTTTGGCACACCATGCCTCAACGAAATCGGGTTTTAATTCTATTGCCTTATCATAAGTTTTAAGTGCTTCCACTGGACGGCCGAGAGAAAGACCTTCTGCAAGTAATGTTTCAGCAAGAGTATGTGTTGACTCTTTTGTCCCAACATCATCGGGTCTTGACTTATGTTTTTTAAAGAACCGCATAGTTTATATCTCGTACACAGGATGCAAATAATTAAACACCGAATCCGTTTGGGTATCTTTTCCACAGATGTCTGTATCTTTTCCACAGAGGTCTGCATCTTTTATACAGAGGTCTGTATCTTTTATACGGATGTCTGTATCTTTCATACAGAACTCCCTAACTCCTCTTTGTGGGAAAGGTTTCCAAACCTTGACAATCAGGACTAGGAAGTCCTTCCCACACTCCACAACTCATAACTCTATAACTCATTCGCAGACCTCCCCAAATCATTCATTCCTCTTTGTATCTGGAGTAGGCATGTATTCCTTGCACTCCTTACAATAAAGCTCATTCGATTTTTGTAAAGCTTCTTCCATGTTCTCTGCTTCCTTGTAGACTTTCTCCTCAACAGCAAGATTCTGCCAATCCCCCCAATAAGTTTTTTCCATCTCTTTTTTATCATAGTGAGGGCAGGTAGGTGTATTATGGTACTTGCATTTGTTGATTCTCATTTCTTCAAATTTGTCACTCAATTTTACCTCCTTCCTGTATACATTCAATTATTCAGTATATCCACGACCATTGCAAAGATAACAAGTAACCAGTCCTGTGCCATCACAAGCAGAACAGTCAGACCAGTAGTTACCGATATACTTTCCCCCTTTTCCGTTACACAGTGTACATTTGGTCAATCCTCGTCCATTACATGCAACACATTTAGACCGATATTTTTTTCTGGAATAAGAGCGTGGGGGAGAATATGAAGGCATCTTTTTTGGTGACTCTGCGATCTTCATCCTCGCTTCTAACCAATAGACTTTCGCCGACAATTTTTTTATATAATCTTCTAATTTCTTTATTCTGTCCTCTAACTCTTTTATTTTTAAAGATAATTTCTTGGGAGGAGACTTTTTCTTGCCCGGTGTCTCGGTTGTTATCCCTAAAACAACTATACACACCAACAAAATTTTTAAGAATCTCATCCTTCACCTCCTTTCTCACAAAAACACAGCCACTTTCAAGAAAGTTGACATTTTTCAATCTGCTTCTCTTACTCGTTCTGCGTAAAGCTTCCGCATCTCCTTTTCTGAAACCTTTAAAAGTTGAGCTTTCTCTTTATTGAACTTGCCTTGTTCTATTTCCTTTACACGAACCTCTGCATTCTTCTCCTGTGGATTAAGAAACTTTCCATAAACCCTTCTCCCAAGTTGTGCAACATTGTAATGAACAATCTCAGCAGGGCATCTCATAGCACAAAGCCCACATTGAATACAATCAAAAGACTCCTCTGCCACTGCCTTAAAATCACCCCGAAGAGCCGACTGGATATAATCCATAACCTCTAAATCCTGTGGACACGCTTTTGTGCAAGTATTACAGCTAACACATCTTGCAATCTCCGGGAAGAACTTTAGAAATATACTTGGGTCTGCGGATTCTTTGTCAAGGTCATAAGATGGCTTGTCTGCTGGTGCAAATGGGATTTGCACAAGGAACATTCCATCCTCAACTCTTGTCTGGCAAGCCATACAGGTCAGGAGCTTATATTCTCCTTTCATCCGATATACCGTAGAACAGGCACCGCAAAACCCAGCTCTGCATCCACAAGCCCTTGTGAATCTGTATCCAGCATATTCCATTGCCTGCATAACCGTGAGAGCCGCAGGAACCTTGTAAGCTTTGCCCATAATATAAATTGTTACCCAGTATTCTATATCCTTCTCATCAATTCCTGTGGTAACCGATTTGCTTGCTTCCTTAATTTCACCTATTACATCTAATTTCTTTTCCATAGTTCACTCCTCGTAGAGTCTATGACCAGTTTGGTTTACGCTTGTTAAGAAAGGCATCTATCCCTTCCTTGACTTCTGGAGTAGAAAAACATACTCCAAATGCTTCGGACTCATAGGATGCGCCTGTTGTAAAGTTTGAATCAAGTCCACGATTTATAACTGTCTTTGCAAGCTTTAGTGCTGTGGGACCCGTCTTCAACATTTTTTCAGCAAACTTCTTTGCTTCCTCCATTAAGTTTTCATCAGGCACTACCTTATTTACAAGCCCAATTCTCAATGCTTCTTGTGCATTTATGGGGTCTCCAGTAAATATAATTTCCTTTGCTTTTCCTATACCGACTAACCTTGATAATCGCTGTGTTCCTGCCCATCCGGGAATAATCCCAAGTTTAAGTTCCGGTTGCCCAAAACTCGCTCTCTCTCCTGCGATTCTTATATCGCAAGCCAGTGCAATCTCACACCCACCACCAAACGCATATCCGTTGATAGCGGCAATTACTGGCTTCTCCATATCCTCAATATATGCAAGAACCCTTCTGCCGAGTTTCCCAAATTCTCGTGCCTCAAGAGAATTGAATTTTGACAACTCCTGTATATCGGCACCCGCTACAAATGCTTTGCCTTCTCCGGTAATAATTATGACTCTCACTTCTTTATTTTCGTTGAGTTTATGCATTGCGGATTCAAGCTCAATTGCAGTTTCAGAGCTCATAGCATTCAAAACTTGTGGGCGATTTATTTTTACTACTGCAATCTTGTCATCTATCTCTACAATTAAATTTTTAAGCTCCATTTATCCCCCTTTTATATAAGAAAAACACGAAATTTTAAGATGTCAAGTTTTGTTTTTACAAACTCTTGAACTCAAATAAACTTGGTTGACAAACTAAATTCTTATAGTAACTATAAGATAATGATTACTTTAAAATCACCGCGAGAAATTAAACTAATGCGTTCTGCAGGAAAGATTGTTGGTGATTTACTGAAAGTACTCGGAGAACTAATAAAGCCCGGAATCACTACTCTTGAGCTTGATAAGTTTGCCGAAGATTTTATACTTTCACGAAATGCCAAACCTGCTTTCAAAGGATATGTATCTGCTTTCAAAAAGGGCTATCCGGCTACACTTTGCACATCGGTTAACGAATCAGTTGTTCACGAAATCCCATCTTCGCGAGTCCTTAGAAATGGGGATATTGTTTCAGTTGATGTGGGTTCCCTGTATAATGGTTATTATGGGGATACGGCTTATACTTTTCCAGTTGGAGAAATTGATGCTCATACTCAAAAATTGGTCAAAGTTACTCAAGAAGCTCTTTACGAGGGAATTAATCAAGCACGAGTTGGGAATAGACTATCTGATATTGGAAATGCAGTTCAAGTATGTGCTGAAAAAGATGGTTTTTCTGTGGTGCGTGAGTTCACAGGTCATGGTATAGGAGCTCAATTACATGAAGAACCTACTATCCTGAACTTTGGTCCACCACATCGTGGTCCAAGACTTGAAGCAGGTATGACCCTTGCAATTGAACCAATGATAGCCGTTGGAACATGGAGGGTAAGGATTTTAACAGATGGCTGGACAGCTGTAACTCGTGATGGCAAGCTCTGTGCTCATTTTGAGCATACAATCGCAATCACAGATTCTAACCCTCAAATTTTAACGCTACCAAGTCAATAAAAATGGAACCACAGATTAACACAAGTTTCTGTAATATAATCACCGCGAAGACGCAAAGTTCGCAAAGAAAAAATTATGAAAACTCTGCGCTCTTTGCGTCTCTGCGGTAAATTTAAATGAAACAAAGTAAAATCGCAAAAGGAGCATTTGGATTTGCTCTTGGAACTGGTATCTCACGAATCCTTGGTTTTGTGAGAGAGATAATGTTTGCTCACCTATTTGGAGCAGGGATTTTAATGGATGCCTTCCGAGTAGCGTTTAGAATTCCTAATTTGCTCCGAGACTTATTAGCCGAAGGAACACTTACACCAGCTTTCCTTCCCGTGTTCTCAGATTATCATACCCATTATGGGAAAGCAACTGCGGCTAAGTTTGCCTCACTTATTCTTGGGGCGATGCTCGTGATTACAGGCGGGATTACGATAATCGGAGTAGCATTTGCTCCCCTATGGGTAAAGATTGTAGCTTTTGGATTTACACCGGAAAAAGCAGCACTTACTGTGAAACTTACAAGAATTATGTTCCCCTTCCTTATGTTCATTAGTATCGGGGCACTTGTTATGGGAATCTTGAATTTCTTTAATCATTTCTTCACGACTGGAGTAGCTCCTTGCTGGTTTAACATCGCAATTATTGGCTCCGGGTTCTTGTTTTATGAAAAGTTGGGAATCCAGTCAATTGCTTATGGGGCATTGATTGGAGGAGCTCTTCAACTTGCTTATCAATTGCCATTGCTTGTCAAAGAAGGTTATTTAACTTTCCCTAAATTTAAGTTTACTAATGATGTAAAGAAAGTGCTCTTATTGATGCTTCCAATCTCCATTGGCTATGGGGCGTCAAAAATAAATGTAGTAGTAAATACTATAATTGCCTCATTTCTTCAAGACGGAGCAATTTCCTGGCTTGGATATGCATTTAGACTTATGTGGATTCCGATTGGAGTTATTGGGGTCGCTATTGCCAATGTAACTTTGCCTTTTGCATCAAAAGAACTCTCCAAAAACAACTACCGAGAATTCAAACAAACAATACAGACTTCTCTGATGTACGGAGCTTTGCTTAGCATTGGAGTAGCTATTTTATTATACCTTCTTGCTAATCCATTGTGTAAAATCATTTATCAGCATGGGAATTTCAAAATCCTTGATACTCTTAACACATCAGGAGCTCTGAAGTTTTATTGTTTTGGGATTCCGGGTTTAGTTATGACAAAGATTTTAGCAACTGGATTTTATGCCGCCAAGGACACGAAAACGCCAATGTGGGCAAGTTTCATTGCGGTAGCAGTAAATGTGTGTGCTGCAATTATGCTTGTGAGGATTTTAGATTTCAGAGGAATTGCTCTTGCTGCCTCAATCTCCAATCTCACAAATGCAATCATATTAGGATTGCTGTTAAAGAAAAAACTTTCTTGTAGAAATTTGTGATTGAAAAAGGGTTGACTTTTGGGAAAAAGACTATTATATATTGCAAAGTATTAAAATGAATCATTGGACAGAGTTAAGTATAGAATTTGCTAACCAACGGAATTACTTAGACGAACTGTTTAGAGTATACCCTACTATCCCGGAAGGCATAAGAAAACTGGATGACCAGAAATGGGAAGCGATAGAAAAGGCGTATAAGAATAAAAACAAAATTGAGCTCTTAAAACTTTTACTTTCCCTGAAGTTATTTCCAATAAAAGATTCTTATGTTGCTTACTTGAGAAGAGATTCTACTGCTATAAATCGAAACCCTGCAACTATTGACAGATTATATGGAAGATTGGTTGAATTAGGAATAGAGAACATTTGGGAAAGGTGTTCAGAACCAAAAGAGACAAACAGACAAATTGGCCCTTTATTTAGACGATGGATAAATAGAAATGTTTTAGGTGTTCCTATTCTGAAATCAAAAGAGTTTTGGACTACAAAAGAGAATGCAATTTTAGATGCAAGCGATAAAGAAATGATGGATTTTGCCAAAAAACATCTTAATTATAATCGAAATAAAGGATTAGATTTTGTTAGCAGGTTTAACGGTAAATATGTTATAGGAGAAGCCAAATTCTTAACAGATTTTGGAGGGCATCAAAACGCACAGTTTGCTGATGCCATAAGTACAGTAAAAGCCAAAAATGTAAAAGCAGTTAAAATCGCAATTTTTGATGGTGTTTTGTATATAAAAGGGAATAATAAAATGTACAAAGCTATTACAACAACTTATTCAAATTACAATATTATGAGTGCGCTAGTTCTCAGGGAATTCCTATACCAACTATGAGGGAGAAGAATATGATTTTAGAATATGAAGGAAAAAGGAACGAAAAAGAGATATTTGAAGCTATTAAGCTAATTAACCTGAAATCAATTAGTAGAAATCCTATGGCAAAGTCCAAACTGATAAAAGGAGATAACCTTGCTGTTCTTAAGTTCTTGATCGATAATGGACTAAAAGGAAAAATAGACTTGGTTTATATAGACCCACCTTTCTCAACCAATAACACCTTTAGGATGAGTAAAGAGAGAGCTAATTCGATTAGCCGAAGTGATTCTGATAATGTAGCTTATGATGATTCCTTAGTCGGACCAGAATATTTAGAATTTATAAGAGAAAAATTGATTTTATTGAGAGATTTGCTATCTGATAAGGGGGCAATATATTTCCATATAGACTACAAAATAGGACATTACATTAAAGTTTTAATGGATGAAATCTTTGGCAAAGAAAATTTCGTAAATGACATAACACGAATAAAATGCAATCCTAAAAATTTTAATAGAAAAGCATTTGGAAATATTAAAGATATGATATTATTCTATTCTAAGACAAGAGAGCATATTTGGAATGAGTCAAAAACAAAGTTTTCAGAAGAAGATATAAAGAGATTATTCAAAAAAGTAGATAAAGATGGAAGGAGATACACTACTGTTCCATTGCATGCCCCTGGAGAAACAAAAAATGGTCCAACAGGACAACTTTGGAGATATATGTTCCCTCCAAAAGGCAGGCATTGGAGGAGTTCTCCCAAGGTTTTAGAAGAATTAGACAAAAAGGGACTTATTGAATGGTCAAAAAATGGTGTTCCAAGAAAAAAGATTTATGCGGACGAGAAAGACGGCAAAAAAATTCAGGATGTGATAGAATTTAAGGACTCGCAAAACCCAGCTTATCCAACAGAAAAGAATTTAGATTTATTGAAACTAATTATAAGTAATTCTTCAAATAAAAACAGTATTGTTTTAGATTGTTTCTGTGGCTCCGGAACAACGCTTAAAGCTGCTCAAGACCTTGGTAGAAAATGGATAGGAATAGACCAGTCCGAAGAGGCAATAAAAGTAACATTAGAAAGACTAAAACTTAAACAAAGAACTTTAACGGGAGAGGAAAACTTTGAGTATTTAGAACAAATAAATGAACTTCCAAATAAACAAGTAATAATTCATCATTTAAAATTGGAACATTCCATAAAAAATAATTTGCCCAAAGATAAACTTATAGTAAGAAACTCTTAATATAAGTTGCCTTCTCCTAATAAAGGAGTAAACTATGCTAAAGCACAGGTCATTCAAGCTTGATAAATTTTCAAGAATTTCTTATGGAAATTCTTGTTGACAAAGTACAAAAACCAGGACATTATACGGTAAGTTAGGATAGAAAAGATACCAATGGCAAAGAAGTAGGAAATGGAATATACTTCTATACACTTGAGGTTGAGGATTATATTAACACAAAGAAAATAGTTATTTTAAAATAAGTAGGATTGGAGGAAAGATGAAAAAATATGAAGGCAGGATAAGTGGAGAAGGCAAGAAGTTTGGAATTATAGTATCAAGATTCAATAGTACAATTACCGAGAGACTCTTGAATGGTGCAGTTGATTGTTTGGTAAGGCATGGAGCAGATTCGAACAAAATAGAAGTTTTCAAGACCCCAGGTGCTTTTGAAATTCCATCTCTTTTAAGTCGTGTGATAAAGAAATTCGATGGAGTTATTTGTTTAGGAGCACTGGTAAGGGGAGAGACATCGCATTTTGATGTTCTTTCGCGAGAGGTAACAAAAGGGATTGCAAAGATAGCACTTGAATCTGGAATTCCTGTTGGCTTTGGTATAATAACAGCGGATACTTCGGAACAAGCGATTGAGCGTGGTGGAGGAAAGCAAGGAAATCGTGGTGCGGATGCAGCACTTTCAGTAATGGAGCAAATCGGGCTCTTGGGAACACTTAGCAATAAAAAAAGAATATCATAAGGAGAAAGGGAGAAAATGGAGAATCGGAGAAAAAAGAGTATTTGGAATTCTCCATTTCTCTCAATTCTCCATTTCTCCTGAATTTTTGTAGTCTTGGTGACTTTGGGTCTTTGTGGTTATCTTGTATAATGAAAAAAAGGAGGCTTGCGAGGGAACTTACTCTTGAAGCTCTTTACAGGCTTGAAATGACAAAAGAAGAACCCGAGATAATTTTAAATGATGTATGTTCTCGAGATTCTTTTCCTCAAGAAGTTATTGAGTTTGCTCGGGAACTTGTAATAAAGACTACAGATAAACTCCCAGAGATTGATTGTGTTATTACTAAGACAGCAGACAATTGGGAGTTAGACAGAATTGCTACTCTGGACCGTAATATTTTGAGAGCTGCTATATGTGAAATTTTTTATTTCCCAGAAATCCCATTTAAAGTGAGTATAGATGAAGCGATAGAACTTGCAAAAAAGTATTCAACCGAACAATCAGGAAAGTTCGTAAATGGGATACTTGACAGGATTGTAAAAGAGCAAATGCCTAAAAATCCAAAACTCCTAAATACCTGAAGATGGTATACGGAATAATAAGTGATGTCCATTCAAATCTGGAAGCAATTACAGCTGTATTTGATGAATTGAAACAGAGAGGCATTGATAAAACAATTTGCTTGGGAGATGTAGTTGGTTATGGTGCAAATCCTAACGAGTGCTGTGATTTGATAAGAGAATCAGCTTCTTATGTTGTTCTTGGCAATCATGATGCTGGCTCACTTGGTCTCACAAGTTTGAGGAGTTTTAGCAAAATGGCAGTTTCTGTCTGTCAATGGACAGGGCAAACTCTTACTGATAAGAATAAAAATTGGCTTAAAAATTTGCCACTCATCAAAGAAATAGTAGGAGCACACGGCTGTGTGCCCCTACTTATAGTTCATGGTGCTCCAGGGAATCCTCCTCAATGGCAGTATATTTTGTCCTTAAAAAATGCGATTACTGAATTCCAGGCTTTTTCTAATCAGATTTGTTTTGTAGGACATTCGCATATTCCTTGTAGTTTTGTTGAGCGGGATAACCGATATAACATAGTTGAAAGTCCAAAATTTACACTTAAGCCGGATGCACGGTATATAATAAATCCAGGAAGTGTTGGGCAACCGAGAGACAAAGACTCTCGTGCTTCATTTGCTATCTATGAGCCGGAGAATAGAAAAGTAGAAATTGTGAGAGTTTCGTATGATATAAAAGGTGCTCAGCAAAAAATACTTGATGCAGGACTGCCAGAATTCTTGGCTTCAAGACTTGCATTAGGAAAATAAATTGAAAATGCTAAATTCTAAATCAAAATTCAAAGAACTTAACACGAATTACACGAGTATCTCGAATTACACGAATAAAGCATTGGGTTACTTTTTTATTCGTGATATTTGTCTAATTCGTGATATTCGTGTTTATAATTTTACTTTTTGCTATGTTATTTTGATATTTTTATTTAACCAAAGAATATAGAAAGGAGTGTGATATGAGAGTTCTTATAACGGGAGTGACGGGATTTGTTGGGTCCCATTTAGTTGACTACCTTTTAACTCTACAGGGCGTGGAAGTATTTGGACTCAAGCGTTGGAGGTCAAGGACAGAAAATATAGAGCATTTTGAGGACCGTATTACTTTATACGAATGTGATATCAGGGATGCGACTTCGGTAAGGAATGCAATAGAAAAGATAAAGCCAGATCGCATATTTCATCTTGCAGCACAGTCTTTTGTTCCTATGAGTTGGAACGCTCCGAGTGGCACACTCGAGACTAATATAATGGGTGAGCTTAATATATTCGAGGCAGTGCGAAGGATAGGGATAAATCCGCTAATTCAAATTGCTGGTTCATCAGAAGAATA
>JAUWHX010000027.1 GCA_030605695.1 bacterium
ATTTGATTGGGAAGTCCCTGATGACCTGAAAAATGAACCAGTTACGGTAAGCGGTGAGTATCAATCAAGTTTTGGCAAGTATGGGGATTTTAAATATGAAATGGATATGATAAATAAGGCATTTATAGAGGTAATGATGGAAGGAGACAAGAACAATCGTGTGTTCACATTTCCCATTCCTACTTACAACTTGACCAAAGACTTTGATTATGAATCCGAGAATGCAAAGCTCCTTTTCCAGATGACAAGCAAGTATGGACTCCCATATTTTCAAAACTTTGTGAACTCAGACCTCAATCCTGCAGATGTCCGCTCGATGTGTTGTCGGCTACAACTTGATTTAAGGCAACTACGGAAAAACATTACAGGTGGTTTATTTGGCTCATCCGAAAATACTGGCTCAATCGGAGTAGTTACTATCAATATGCCAAGAATCGGATACCTCTCCAAGAACGAGGATGAGTTCTTCTCTCGGCTCTCACGACTTATGGAGCTTGCAGATACTTCTCTTGAGACAAAGCGAAAGCTCGTAACACAAAATATTAAGTCAGGGCTCTTTCCTTATACAAGACGGTATCTTAAGACTCTGGATAATCACTTCTCTACGATTGGGCTTGTTGGGATGAACGAAGCTTGCCTTAATTTCTTGTCTCAGGATATTGGGACTGAAGAAGGCAAGAAGTTCGCACTTAAGGTGCTTGATTTTATGCTTGAGAAATTGCGAGGCTTTCAGGAAAAGACTGGACATATTTGTAATCTTGAAGCCACACCTGCAGAGGGAACTGCTTATCGGCTTGCAAGAATGGACCACGAGAAATTCCCTGATATTATTTCTGCTGGTAAAGAAGTCCCTTATTACACAAATTCCACCCAGCTTCCAGTGGGCTATACAGATGACATTTTTGAGGCATTTGAACTTCAGGAGCCCTTGCAAACTCGCTATACCGGTGGCACAGTCTTGCACGGATTCATCGGAGAGGAGATAAATGACTCTGATGCTTGTGCTTTGATGGTGCGACGGCTTGCAGAGAATTTCAGGATTCCTTATTTTACTATCACCCCGACTTTTAGCATCTGCCAGGAGCATGGTTATATAGCTGGCGAGCATTTTGAATGCCCTAAATGTGGTGCCGTCACAGAAGTCTATTCAAGAGTGGTAGGGTATTATAGACCCGTCACCAACTGGAATAAAGGCAAGCAAGAAGAATTCAAAGAACGAAAAACCTACGCAGTCCTCCACCCCGAAACTGTGGCTAAATAGCTATTTAATTCATACTCAAGCTTGCTTGGATATAAAGGAAATAGACAACATTATAATTTAAGAAAAAGGAATTTGTGTTATGATTGAGCAAGAAAAGGCAGAACAAGGAGAAATGGAAAACGGGAAGAGGAAGGAAGATCCAAAAGAAAAGAGACGAGGAAAAATATATTGTTTTATCGGAGATATTGTAAGAGGGTTATTGTGGTTTTGCTACTTCTCAAAGAAATATAATTGGTTCATTAGTCAAGAACATCTCTTCCAAATAATTTACCCCCATATTAAACTGATTCTAATTGGAGGAACTTTAATAGCTTGGGTAGTCCTGATAATCTTGAAAAGAGGTATTTTAAAAACTATTGGCTATACCATAAGATTCTACTGGAGATTGCTTATATTTATCCCAAGGATAGTAATTTCAACAATAGTAACACTATTGAGTGGTATGAGTAAATTAACTAAACTTCCTCGGAGGTTTGAAATTTTGTTATGTGCGATTATCTTTATAATCCCCGCAGCAAGAAGCATTCTTGTTTACAGTAATGTTCACATACTTTATATATCAATGATAGTGCTGGGAGCTTGTTTAGTTGTCGTTTGGATTTCCATGTATTTCTGGACAACAAATCCCCTTTGTTTTCTTAATCCTATTTTGAAACCAATTAAAAAATTGTGCAATTCGGTGATTAAAAAAACTGTTTCTGAAGAAAAAAAGCTGGGGAGCGAGAACTCGAAAGACCAAACCGACGATGAGAAAACATCAATAGATGCTCTTGAGTGGATCTATAAAGGTTTAGATTGGTTAGAAATGAAATTTATTCCAAGATTAGAAAAATCTCTAAAAGCTAATCTAATAAGATCGTTCTTGCTCTTGTTTTTATTCACTTTGGTTTTAACAATATTCGTATTTTCCTTAGAGTATTATGCATTACATAAGATTGATGACAACAGTATACTTGGAATAGGCAATAATTTTTTTGAATTCTTTTATTTTAGTGCAACAACTTTTACAACTATGGACTTTGGTCAAGCTTTTCCAAATACACTTTTTGCAAAGAGTTTAATCCTAGTGGAAGTTTTTTCAACCATATACCTTTTTACGATATTAATATTATATTTCACAACAATCACAGAAGAAGCTGCCAAAAAAGCAATTAATGACTTTAGAGAAAAAATAAGGCGGAAAAAAGAAGAAATGGGGAATGTAGTAGTACGCAGAGGATCTGATATTCAAGAGAAAAAGCTTATAGATACAAAGAAAATTGCTGAAGATGATGAAATTATTGATGCAGAAATAATCGAAGATTAGGAGCAACTTCCCGCAACACCAACCGAGGAGTTCCCCCAGCAATCCAGAGAGTAGCGTGGGGGTTTATCCCCTACATTTCTCCTGACACCCCAAAAAAGTAACCCTGTCATTGATGTCAACCAAAAGTTAGTGGAACTCCACTAAAAGTTGGTGGGTATCAACCAAAGATTAGCGGAACTCCACCAAATAGTCGTGGATATCCACTAAAAGTTGGTGGGTATCAACTAAAAAGTCGTGGAGAGCAACCAAAAGTTCGTGGTATTCTACCAAAAGTTAGTAGAGGTCAACCAAAGAATCGTGGATATCAACTAAAGATTGGTGGGTATCAACCAAAAGATGGTGGAAGTCAATAACTGGATTGTAGGGCTGTGTGTTTCTTTATGAAATGGGAGAGCCGGGAGGAGTGTCTTTGTCTGGGATGAGGAGGATTGGTTTATTGTTATGGACTGCGGCAAGTAACATAGCAGATGAACGAACTCCGTGTATGGCTCTGGGTTCAAGGTTCGTGAGGACTACTATCTTTTTGCCCACAAGTTCCTCCTGCGAATAAGCTTCTGCGATACCTGCTATAACTTGGCGGGTTTCATTGCCAAGAGAGATTTTAAGTTTCAGGAGTTTTTTGGCTCCCTCAACTTTGGAGGCAGAAAGTATCTCTGCCACACGGAGGTCCAGTTTTTCAAAGTCTTCAAAAGAGATTTGGGCTTTTTGCATCTCTCCCACCTCCTTTTTAGTTTCTGGAGTTGTAGATTTTCCAAGTTTTTGCTTTTGGGCTTCTATTTGGCTCTTTTCTATTTTCTTGAATAATATCTTGGGCTTTTTTAT